>NZ_JAMYPW010000009.1:0-130703 GCF_040320565.1 Mesorhizobium sp. M0664 | reverse complement strand
CCTATGTCGAGCAGCAGCTCATCACCGTGCTGAAACCCGGCGACATCGTCGTCATGGATAATCTGGGAAGTCATAAGTCGGCGGCCATCAGGCAGATGATCAAGGCGGCCGGCGCCAGGCTTTGGTACCTACCGCCCTACTCCCCAGACCTCAATCCGATCGAGCAGGCCTTTGCCAAAATCAAACACTGGATGCGCCAAGCTCAGAAACGTACCGTCGAGGACACTTGGCGCCACATCGGCCACCTCGTTGAAACGATCGAGGCAACCGAATGCAACAACTACTTCGCAAACGCCGGCTACGCTTCCATCAAAACGTGAAAGGCTCTAGAACGCCGCGGCCATGGGCATTGCGACCTTGTTGGGGATCTGGATGTCGATCTCCAATCTCGACGTCGTTTCGCCGTGATCCATGCTCACCTGCAGGAAATCCTGGTCGACCTGAACATGCCGGGCGATCACCGCCATGATCTCCTCGCGCAACACCGAGACGAGATCGGGCTGGTTGCGGCTTCGACGCTCGTAAGCCAACAGCAGTTGCAAGCGCTCGCGCGCCACCGGCGCGCTGCCGCGGCGCTTGAAGATATCGAGCAGGTTCATGCTGCCCTCCTTCCCAACAGCCGGTCGAGGAGGCCCCTCCGCTCGAAAGGCAGAATGACCGGCAGGTCCTCGCCCTCGAGTCTTCTTGCCGCGTCGATATAGGCGCGTGCGGCGGGGTTGGTGTTTTCGCTGAGCGTAACCGGCGCGCCCACATTGGATGCGCGCAGCACGTCCTGGCTCTCGGGAATTATTCCCAGCAAGGGCGTCGACAGGATCTCGAGCACGTCATCGATGCTGAGCATCTCGCCGCGGGCAGCGCGCGCAGCATCGTAGCGCGTGACGAGCACGTGTTTGGCAATCGATTCACCCTGCTCGGCTTTCATCGTTCTGGAGTCGAGCAGGCCGATGATGCGATCGGAATCGCGGACCGAGCTCACTTCCGGGTTGGTGACGATTACCGCCTCGTCGGCAAAGCGCATGGCAAGTTGCGCGCCCCGCTCTATGCCGGCGGGACTGTCGCAGAAGACGTAGTCGAAAACCGAGCGCAGCTTGTCGATGACATCGGCGACGCCTTCCTCGGTGAGAGCATCCTTGTCGCGCGTTTGTGAGGCCGGCAGCAGGAACAGCGTGTCGAGTCGCTTGTCACGGATCAGCGCCTGCGAAAGCTTGGCGGTTCCCTGAATGACGTTGACGATATCGAAAACAACGCGCCGCTCGGCACCCATGATCAGATCGAGGTTGCGCAGGCCGACGTCGAAATCGACGAGAGCCACCCGCTTGCCGGTTTTCGCGACCGCGGCGCCGAGAGCGGCCGTCGAGGTCGTCTTGCCGACACCCCCTTTGCCGGATGTGACAACCACTACCTTGCCCATATTTGTGCCTCCAATGTTGTTAGTTGAGCGGTGCGACGCAAAGTGCGCCGTCCTCGAGAAAGGCCTGTACCGGCCTTCCTCGCGAGGAGGCGTCCATCTCCTCGGCAGTGCGGTACCAGCCGTCCACCGCCAGAAGTTCGGCTTCGTTTTTCCGGCAAAAGATGCGAGCCGCGGAATTTCCCGTGGCGCCGGCGAACGCACGTCCACGCAGCGTGCCGTAGACGTGGATTGATCCTCCGGCGACGATCTCGGAACCGGAACTGACGGAGCCGACAATGACCACATCGCCATCGGGATGAAAGATCGACTGGCCGGAGCGGATCGGTGCCTTGATCATCAATGAGTTCGGCGCCTGCGGTTCTTCCGTCTTGGCCTCAGCGGCGGCCTTCGGGTCCGGCTGCACGTAAAGCGCATCAGCGGTGGCCTCCTTGGCGCCAACGAGGAGCGGCGGCAGATCGGCATCGAGCGCTACATTGCCATCGGCCTCGATCGCGTAGATGCGAATCCCGCGCTCCGCGAGCTGTAAGACCAGATCCCGCATCTCGCCCACCTCGGGCTTGAGTATATTCAGATCGAGCACGACCGGGCGGCCGGCAAAGAAGCCGGGGGAGTTTTCGGTCCAGTGATCGAGGCTTTGCAGCCATTCCCCTAGCGGAGCCTCAGGGGTGAGGGTGAAGGCTACAAACGAGCGCGCTCGAAAGCGTATGGACTTGTTTTGGATGGGAGCGACGCAGGTCACAGAGGCGAGTCCTTACTGATTGGTTAAGGCTAGCCCGGCATGGTTAACGAAAAGTTAATGGCGGCTTCCCGAGGCGTTGGCGGAGGCATTCTTTTTGTCCCCGATCGTCCCGGCGGCGCCCTGCTTCCGGTGCACGACGAGGTCCTCCTCGCGGCTGCCTGGAGGCGCCTCCAGTTCACGAGGTCGGCCGACCGGTATATTGTTGTCGGAACGCCGGGCCTATTAAGGAGTTATCGATTTGACAAGTGTTGCCAAGGGGCCTGTCGCGGATCGCGGTCGCGCTACCTATGACCTTGGCGCGACCGCCATCTTTGCTTCCAAATCAGACGCGCGCTTTCACTATTGCCTGTATGTGCCTCCCGCGGTTGGGGAAGGGGCCAAAGTCGATCTGATGGTCGCTGTCCATGGCACCGGCCGCACCTCTTTTCTTGGATTCCGCGACGCGTTTTCCGAGTTCGGACGCTGGAACGGCTGCGCCGTTTTGTGTCCGCTGTTTCCAATCGGCGTTCTCGGGGATGATGCCCGCAGCGGGTACAAATATTTGCTCGAGGGCAACATACGCTACGATCAGGTGCTGCTCGCCATGGTTGAGGAGGTCAGCGCCAAATACAGTCAGGATTGGAGCCGCTTTGCCATGTTCGGATTTTCCGGCGGCGGACATTTCACGCATCGTTTTGCTATCCTGCATCCCGACAGGCTCTGGGCGGCCTCAATCGGCGCGCCAGGCTCGGTGACCTTGCTCGATCCGACGCATGACTGGTGGGTGGGCATTCGCGATCTGCCGGAGAAGTTCGGCATCACCTTCGATGCCGCAGCGCTGGCAAAAGTGCCTTTCCAGATGATCGTCGGCGGCGCTGACCTGGAGACTTGGGAAATCACTCATGTCCAAGGCAGCACCCATTGGATGCCAGGCGCCAACGATGCCGGGCGAACACGGCCGGAACGCCTCATGGCATTGTGTCGATCGTTCGAGGAGGCGGGTGTGCGCGTGCGCTTCGATTTGCTGCCAGGCATATCTCATGAACGGGACGCGGTTCTCGATTCGGTCAAGGATTTCCTCGCCCAACAACTCAAGGAACGAGGAAACGTCTCACGATGAATTCGTTGCGCCCCAGCCCGTGAAGAGATTATCGCAATCAAAGCCCGACTACGTCGACCGCATCCAACGCCGATTTGCTGCCAGTGCGTAACGACTAGAGCAACGCTTCGTATTGATTGCCAATCTTGTCGACTGTGAAATCCACCGCCCTGTTTTTCAGCACGGCAGCAGGGGTGGGGTGGTCCAGCGTCTCGGCCATCGCCTTCGCCAGGGCCGCGGCGTCACCGACCGGCACCAAGGTGCCGAAGCGGCCGTCACCGAGTATTTCGCGCGGGCCGTGCGGAGCATCGGTGGAGATTACGGGGACACCAGCGGCCATGGCCTCGACCAAGACGTTGCCAAAGCCTTCGCTCGTGGATGTAAGGACGAACAGATCGGCTGCGGCGTAACAGGCTGCGGGATCGTTGACGTAGCCGGCAAAGAGTACGTCCTGGCCAATGCCGATCTGCTCGGCACAGGCGTGCAATTTGGCAGCCAGCGGACCTTCGCCGAAGATGACAAGCCGGGCAGGGCGGCCGGCGCGCAGGGCAGCGAAGGCCCGCAGCAAAGTCCGGTGGTCCTTGACCGGCACCAGGCGTCCCGCGGTGGCGATGACCGGGCCATTGCCCATCGCCGCCAACGCTGCCTGCCAGGCATAGGAATTCCTCTGCGGTGCTACAGCCGGCGGCAGCGGGTTGTTGATGACGACAACCTTCGATTCGGGGAAGCCTCGGGCGATGATGTCACGGCCGACACCCGCCGAAACGGCGATGGCTTTGGTTGCGCGCGCTGCAACCAGCGCGGAAAGCCAGATCGCCAGCCTGGCGCCGAGGCCGCTGGCAGGCAGCGAGGCCGCGGCATGGAAGCTTGGAAAGAATTTTGCCCGGCTTCTGGCCAACATGAGTGACAGCGCCATCACCAGATTGGCGAATTCCGGGGCGCTATAGACCGCATCAGGATCAAGGCGGCGGAACAAATTTGCGCTTCGCACGATGCCTTTCAGCGTCGCCGACTTGGCGTAACCCTCGCCGCGCAAGGGAAGGCCGAAGTCGACCAGATGCACGGCAGCGGAACGCAGCGCGGCGTTAGGGCCTTCCGCGTTCCAGGTAAAAAGCGTGACCTCGTGGCCACGCGATGCCAGTTCATTTGCCATCAGGACGAAAACACGTTCGGCGCCCCCGCCCCTCAGGCTGGCGATGTGGAAAACGATGCGCTTCACCATGCCTTGCTTCAGGCTCGGCTGGCGGCAACGCCTGATCGGGTCGGCGGCCGGCGCATGTCGCGGATGATGCCCATGCCGATGGCCAGCAGCATCCCCAGGGCAAAGCCTGCGAACGCTCCGGCGCCTGCCACCAGGGCAGTGCGCGGGGGCCATGAGCGCGCGGGCGGGGGCACCGCGGTCGAAATCACCTGTACGTTTGTGGTGTCGATCTGCTCGCGCTCGCTGATTTGGCGCGCACGTGACAGGAAGCTCTCATAGACCGCTCTCTTGGACGCGGCATCGCGTTCAAGTTCACGCAGGGCGACCTCGGATTCGCTGTCGGTGAATACATTGCCCTTCAGATCGTTCATCCGGGCGTTGAGAGAAGCCAACGAGGCCCGGGCCTTGTCCAGGCTGGCCTTTGCCGTGCCGACGGTGCGGGAGAACTCGGCCCGGAGTTGCGAGTTGACGGTCTCGAGTTCCGTCCTGAGCCTGACAATCGTCGGGTGGCGCGGACCGAAGGTCATCGACTGTGAGTCGATCTGCTGCCGCAGGCTGTTTGACCTGTCGCGCAGCGCAGCGAGCGCTTCCGAAACCGTGGGGTCGGGATTGGCCCCGTTGATACCGGAGGCAACCAGGGCGTCGTAGCTTGCCTGCGCGGCGATGACACGCGATTGCGCATCGACGATTTCGCCATTGAGCTGCGTCAGCGTCTGCGAACTGACGAGCTGGCCATTGCTGGACGACAGGTTGTGGCTGCGCCTGTAGCTCTCGACCTTCTCTTCGGCTGCCTGCACGTCGCTCTTGAGTTGGCCAAGCCGGCTGTCAAGGGCAGCCGCGGCACGGCTGGCGCCGGCAGCTTCGGCCTTAGCCAGTTCTTCCTGGAAGTTTTTGACTATGGCCTGCGAGATCAGGATCGCCTTGGCGGTGGTTTCCGCAGATACCGAGAGGGTTGTGACAAATGAGGTCGGATCCGCGATGGCGTCTACCCGGTCCGCCAGGTTCTTCAAGGCGATGAGCCTCGGGTCGGGCTTCGCCACAGCGCCGGACGAGGATGTGCTCCGGTCCGGATCGAAAAACTCCGGATCGTGAGTCAGATTCAGTTCGTCCACCACACGGGAAAGCACGTTGCCCGAGGTCAGGATGCGCTGCTTGCTGCGCGTGCTGAGCAGCTGGCTATCGACCTGGCCCGGTTGCGAGTAGAGGTCGTTTTCCACAACCTGCAAATTGGATGGGTTGATGAGGACCTCGGTCGTGACGGTGTAACGCTGCTTGCTCAGCAATGCATAGGCGCCGCCGACAATGCCGCCGATTACCGCCAGCATGAAGGCCAGGGCGAGGCCGGCCCGCAGCCAGACGAACAGGCGTCGAAAATCGAGCTCGAGGAAATCGCCGATCTTGTCCAGGGTCACCGTTGCGACAGGCTCTGGAGGTTGCGGCGTCACCGGCGCGGAGCTTAGCCCCGCGACTGGGCCATGCTGTTGCAGCAATGCCCTGCGCCGTGCATTGGCGATACGCTCGAATGCACTGTTATTGGAAGCCGTCGCGGAGATAGGGGGTGTGCCGGAACCGGCAGACATGGTGACAACCCTTGTTAAATCATTACGCTTGGCCTGCTCTACAGAAACATCGTTAACATCTTATTTTCCAAGTTGGCCCATTTTACCGCTCTCGCTGTCCGTCCGGCGGACGTTGAAGGGGTCTCGTTGCCCGGAATGCTGTTTGAATACCTTCACCTGGATGGGCCATGAGCTATCCCGCTGCCGCATCGGAACGATTGTTGCCCAGTCGAGCGCGCCGTGAGAACGCGCTGTCGCTGCTGTTTTTCCTATGCGCCGCCTTCGCGCTCCTGCTTCGCTTTACGGTGTCGCCGCAGGTGATGAACATGGTCGTCGACTATACGGCCCAGGGGGGCTCGTTCTACGAGAAGCTGCATTTCGGCACCTATGCGATCTTCCTGGTCCTTGCCGTCGTTCTTTTCAGCCGACCGTTTCTGCTGCAGGGCGACGAAATTGGGATATTCAAAGCGTTGATTCGCTTTTCGGTGCTGATGTTCGCGCTGGTGCCCTATCTGTTCGTCACCGGCCGTGCGGGCTCCTCCGGGTTCATCATCGATTCTTATCTGGTGGCCGGCGCCGCAGGCCTGTTGATGCTGGCCTTGAACGCGGAAGTGCGGCGGGCGTTGGGCGACGTCGTGCTTGGAATGGTGATCCTCAGCGCTGTGCTCGGCACGATCGAAGCGGTGACTCAACATCGATTTATGCCTTACGGTCTCAACGAACTGCAGTTCAGGCCAATTGGCCTATCGGCGCACCCGCTGGCACTAGGCGCGCTCTGCGCCACAGCCATCGGATTCGTGCCGCTGACGCGCTGGCGCATATGGGTGCGGGTGGCATCGATTCTCGTGTTGCTCGTCGGTTGTGCTGCGTCAGGCGCCCGCGCCGCCCTGATGCTCGCTGCGGGAGAAACCCTCATTCTGCTGCTGTTCGTGCCTTGGCCGCGCCTGACTCTCAAGCACCAGCGGCAGGCCAAGTCCGTCGTGCTGCTGTTCGCCCTGGTGAGCGGCGCAGTGCTGGTGGCCATACTATTTTCGGGCGGGCTGCTGAATCGATTCGGCAACACGATCTTTGACGAGAATTTCATGGCGCGGGTGACGATCTACCAGATATTCGGACTTGTTAGCTGGAAAGACGTCCTGTTTGGCATGAACGTCGACGACCTCCTGGCGATCGTCAAAGAGAAGCTGCATCTGCCCTATATCGAGAGCGCTCCGGTGGTCATCACCATGCTATTCGGCTTGCCGATAGCTGTGCTCTTCATAGTGCTGGTATTCTGGTTCATTTTTCGGCTGCTGCGCGCGGCGCCGCTGCCAGCATGGATCGGCACCATGACATTCCTGCTTGCTGCGCTGTCGAACAACGCGCTCTCGTCAAAAGCGCCGGATATTACGACTATCGTGGTGTTGCTGCTTGCCTATAGAAACGTGCCGTATAGAAACCAGCCGAAGAGCACGTCTTCGACCGCTGTCGCATCCGAGCCGAAACTGGATCGGCTTGGATAGGCGCAGGCTCCAGACGCATCAGCCGGCGCTATCCACAACCTCGACATTGCCTGCGCGATTGAGCGTGTGGATGCCCGCCCGCGCCCACGCCGGTCCTGGGCCGATCGGATGGGGCGGTGCAAACAGGACATCGAAGTCGTCAAGGCGATCCAACCGCATCAATCCCAGGCCGCCGCCATAGGCTCTAGACCCGTTTTGCACGGGCAGCAGCAAAGCGTCGCCCTGGCGGATGAAAGCGCCGCCCGGCCGAGTGGCCGAGTGATCGACGGCGATGGGATTGAGGGCATGCGCGACCCAAGGCCCACGCAGCGCAGGGGCGGAATAGACCGCCATCGTGTCGGACGCGCTACCGTGACCGAACCGCCCCGTCCCCAACAGCCAGAAACGGCCGTCGGATTCGAGCAGCGTGGCGTCGTTGAAATCCCTGTCCGTCATCAGCACCGTATCGCGTACCCAGCGATCCGGAAACTGCACGGCACGGTAGAGCACCAGTTCTCGCGCCGTAGCGCTTTCAGGGATCATGAAAATCTCGCCGGAGTGAGCGAACACCTGCGGATATGACAGATGATGCGCTTCCTCCAGCACCACTTTCGGTACGCCGAAAGTGCCGTCGGTGCCAAGTTCAGCGACGGAAATCACCCCGCGGCCGGTGGAGTAGGGAAACTCCTCGACAAACAGAAAATGACGGCCGTCGCGCTCGAGAACGAACGGATCGGCGTAGAAGCGCTGCCCGTCATCGGCAAGCACGGTGAAGGGCTTACCATCCAGCAGTCCGGTTTCGGCGACGCCTGGACCGTCGATCAGCCGATAAGCAACCTGCCAATAGAAGGGACGCCGACCACGTCGCAGTTTTTGCACGGCGCGGTCGACTAACCCCCTGCCGAAAAAGGGCAGATAGTGCCCGATAAATCCGCCTTTCTGCAGGGGCGGCGCCGGGCTCTCGGCAATCGGCGCAAGTTTGCCCGCGGAAAAGCGGGCGACACATTGGGCAATCAGGGAGATGGCGCCGGCGAGCAGCTCGTTGCTGGTTCGGGACAGCCACAACCGGTCGCTGATCATCGGCCGCGCCCTGGCGACGGCAACGCCGTCGAGGCGCGCGGTGAGTTCGGGCAGCCGCCCGCTCGCCAGCATCTCGGTCATGCCTGCGGCAAAGCTGCTTTGGCCGCAAAATTCGAGCGTCAGGACAGGCGTGCCGCGTCGTGCGGCGGTAGCCGTGAGATCGACTATAAGATCGACTGGGCCGGTGTCGCCGGACGGCAACGGCCGGGAACGGCTTGCCAGTGAGGGGCCGAAGCGCCGGCCCTCGAGCGCCAGCACATTATCCATCGTGCGCGCATTGGGTTCAGGCGTCGGCGCGCGGCAACTCGAAACCGCATGTCCAGCCGCACTCAACCGCGCCAGAAGCTCATTTTCCCAGCGCCGGGATGGGTCGGCGTGGCCGATGATTAAAATATTAGTCAATCCAATATATTCTTTTTCAAGACTACTGCCATAGACTACTTGTCAGCCCAACCTTTCACAAGAGTTAAACCGGGAGAACGCGGCCTTGGTTGTTAATCATATATTAAGAATTGAGATCACGAAGGCGCTTTCCGGCGCTATTATGACTCTTGCGGGCAATAGTCGGCATGTCCCGAAGGCTGCAGGCGACCAGGATCAGCGATGAACGTCCTTTCACGTCCAAAACTGCCATCCAGGCAGAAACTGCTGATCGTGTTCGGCACTAGGCCGGAGGCACTCAAATGCTTTCCAGTGGCGCGTGCCGCCCTCGCTCATCCAGGCTTCATCACCGAAATATGCATAACCGCCCAGCATCGTGAAATGGTCGACCAGGTTGTCGAGCTGACCGGCTTGCCTGTGCACCACGATCTCAACATCATGCAACCCGGCCAGTCGCTGTTCGATGTGACCTCGCGCGTGCTCCTGGGCATGGCCGAGGTGTTGGACAAGGCGAAGCCCGATATCGTCATGGTACAGGGCGACACCACCACGGCAATGGCCGCGGCTCTTGCTGCCTTCTACAAGCGTATCCCCGTCGCTCATGTCGAAGCAGGATTGCGCAGCCACAACATCAACTCGCCGTTTCCTGAAGAACTGAACCGCAAGATTGCCGGCGACATCGCCACCTGGCATTTTGCGCCGACCGTTCAAGCGCGCGACAATCTCATCGCCGAAGGAAAGGCCGAAAGCACCATCTTCGTGACCGGCAACACGGTGATCGACACGCTGTTGCATTTTTCAAGCGCGATCGATGCCGACAGGCTGATGAAGGCGAAGCTCGCTGCCAGCTTCCCCTTCCTCGACCCTTCCAAGAAGATGATCCTCGTCACCGGACATCGCCGCGAGAATTTTGACGGCGGCATCCAGCGCATCTGTACGGCGTTGAAGGGATTGGCGGCGCGCGGAGACGTGCAGATCGTCTACCCTGTCCATCCAAACCCCAATGTGCGCTCGGTGGTCAACGCAGAGCTGGAAGGCGTGCCGAACATCCATCTGGTCGAGCCGCAGGACTATCTGCCGTTCCTGTACCTGCAGAAGCAGAGCTATCTGGTGCTTACCGATAGCGGCGGCGTGCAGGAAGAAGCGCCTTCGCTCGGCAAGCCGGTGCTGGTGATGCGCGAAAATACCGAGCGACCCGAGGGGATCGTGGCCGGCACCGCCCGCCTTGTCGGCACCGATGTCGAGAAAATCCTGTTCAACGCCAATCGCCTGCTCGACGATCAGGCTGCCTATCGCGGCATGGCGGAACGACACAACCCATATGGCGATGGCCGGGCCAGTAACCGGATTGTTGAGGAACTGCTGCATCATGGCTGAAATCAAAACCGTTTCCGTAATCGGCATGGGATATATCGGCCTGCCGACCTGCGCCATTTTCGCCAGCCGCGGGCTCAACGTCATTGGCGTCGATGTCAACGGAGCGGTGGTCGAGAAGGTCAATCGCGGCGAAATCCACATCGTCGAGCCGGACCTTGACGGTCTGATCCAGAAGGTCGTGGCGAACGGCAAGCTCATGGCCTACAGCACGCCGCAGCCGGCGGACGCCTATATCATCGCCGTGCCGACCCCGATGACCCACGATCATAAGCCGGACGTAACCTACGTGCTCGCGGCGGCACGAAGCATCGCCCCCGTGCTGAAGCGCGGAGACCTTGTGGTATTGGAATCGACATCGCCGGTTGGAACCACGCGTATCATGACCGGGCTGCTTGCCGAGTTGCGGCCTGATCTCAAATTTCCTGTCCAGCATGGCGAAGACGCCGATGTGCTGGTCGCCTATTCGCCCGAGCGTGTGCTGCCGGGAAAGGTGCTGACCGAGCTGATCAACAACGATCGCTCGATCGGCGGATTGTCCCGCAAATCGTCGGAGCGGACCGCGGCACTCTATTCAACCTTCGTCACCGGCGATCTGTTCATGACGACGGCCGAAAGTGCTGAGCTGGTGAAACTGACCGAGAACGCGTTCCGCGACGTCAACATCGCCTTCGCCAACGAGCTTGCTGCAGTGTGCCAGGACCTGTCGCTCAATGTCTGGGAAGTGATCGATCTTGCCAATCGGCACCCTCGCGTGAACATCCTCCAGCCGAGCCCGGGCGTTGGCGGTCACTGCATTGCGGTCGATCCATATTTTATCATTGACGCCGCACCCAACAGCACGCGGCTGATGGCTTCGGCACGCCGGATCAATTCCGAACGGCCGATGTCGGTGGTCAGGGATATCGAGGCCTTGCTCGACCCCTCCCGCAAGCAAACGATCGCCTGTCTTGGCCTCAGCTTCAAAGCCAATATCGACGATCTGCGCGAGAGCCCGGCCGTCGAGGTGGTGAAGCTTCTGTCCGATAACCCCAATGTGAAGATCATTGCGGCTGAACCCAACACAAATGCGCTGCCGCATGAGCTCGAGGGCAGGGGCATCGTGTTCACCGACGCACTTTCGGCCATCGACAAGTCCGATATCGTCGTCCTCCTGGTCGACCATCGGCAGTTCAATCTGGTCGACCCCGAAGCGCTCAAGGACAAGAAGCTCGTCGATACGAGGGGTCTGTGGACGTGGCGCAAGGCACGCAAGCCCGACGCCCGCATCGAAGGCAAGAAACCAGAGGTCGCACAAGTGACGCTTGCAAGGGAGCAGGCCGCATGAACGCGCACGCCCCGGCATGGGCGCAGCATTCCCTGTTGGCATCACGGCGCCGGGAGTTCCTTGGTGCACCGATCCATGCGCTGACCATGGCCGAGACACTGGCCATCGCCGACGAGGCGATGACCCTGGGGCGGCCGCTGCATCATGTGGTCGTGAACGTCGCCAAGCTGGTGACCATGCGCCAGAATGCCGAGCTGCGCGAGGACGTGGCCGGGGCGGACGTGGTCAATGTCGACGGCATCGGCGTGCTTTGGGGTGCACGTCTGTGCGGCGTCGCGCTGCCCGAGCGGGTGGCGGGCGTCGACATCATGATCAATCTGCTGAGCCTCTGCGCGAAGCGTGGATTCAGGCCGTATCTGCTGGGGGCCGAACAGCACGTTCTCGACGCGGTTGTAGTGAGACTTGCCAAGGACCATCCGAGCCTCGTCATAGCGGGAATGCGCAACGGCTATTTCAAGCCGGAGGACGAGGCCGGGATCGTCGCGGCGATCAACGCCTCGGGCGCCGACTGCCTGCTGGTGGCCATGCCGACACCGCGCAAGGAACGCTTTCTCAAACGCTACCGCGATGAACTCGCCTCAAGCTTCGTGATGGGCGTAGGCGGCAGTTTCGACGTCTATGGGGGCAAGGTTGCCCGTGCGCCGAAGCTGATACAAGCGGCCGGCCTGGAGTGGCTGTTCCGCGTCGTCCAGGAGCCGCGACGCTTGTGGCGCCGCTACTACGACACCAACACTGCCTATGCGGGACTGCTGTGCCGGGAGTTCTGGGAGCGTCGCTGGCGCCGAAACGCCGGTTTATAGTTTCGCGTTCCCCCCACAAAACAGGCGTTGCCCCTGGACTTCGCTTTACGCGATCCGTAGCCGCGCTCGCAGCTGGGCGACGAATTGCGTCGCTGCCACGGGGTGGAACAACGAGGTCAGCCCGAAGAAAACCGCGGCGCCGGTGGTGCCGCCGGCGACAAGCGAGAAGATCGCCGGCACGTCGCCGGCCACCATGCTGGCAAGCTTGGCGGCCACCCCCGTGCTGAGCGAGATGATTACCGAAACACCGATGTCGCGCCACGGCACCGGCACCGGTGTGAGCCGCTCGCTGATGATGATGCAGGTTATGGAGCCCACCACCGAGCCCCCCGCCAGCGCCAAAGCGGCGCCGATCTCCGCCATCGGGGGGATCAACAGCAGGGACAATGCGATTGTTGCCACCGAGCCGAAGAGATTGGCGATGATCAGCAGCCACGGCCGCTTGTGCGCGTGCACCACGACGCCATAGACGAAGCTGGTGAGGTTGGCGCACAGCACGCTGAAGGCAATGATCGGAAACAGCAGGCCGAAGCGGCCGTGATATTGCGAGGGCAGCATGAGCTCGGTGATATCGCTGCTGAGCGCGACCAGCATCGCTGCAATCGGCAGGCAAAGCCGCATCATCAAGGCCATTAACTGCGACAGCAACCGACCCGATGCCGCGGGGCCATCCTCGTCGAACCGGCTAACCACCTCGGGAAAGGCGCCCATGTTGATGGCGTTGGCGACCATATCGATCGGCTGGCGGGCCAGCGCATAGGCTGCCGCGAAGATCGCCACGGCGCTGGCATCGTAATAGAACTTGAGGAACAGACGCTCCGCGCTGTTGAGCCCGAAGCCAACCAGCGCCATGATGATCAGCGGCACACCGAGCGCAAAGAAGTCCCTGTGGGTGAAACGCGGCGGACCGGCAACGAGCCGTCGCGATGCCATGATGCCCGCCACGATGCCGGCAATCAAGGCGCCGAGGCTCGAGCCGAGCGACACCGTCAGAAAGCTATCCTGAAAGACAAGGATAGCGCCGATCGGTAACGCGAGTTGCAGCAGGGCACGCAGGGCTTCTAGCATCGAATAGACCGAATGGCGCTGCTGCATCTGCAGCACCGTCAACGCGAAGCGGCTGATGGACCCGGCGACCAGATAGCCGCAGACTGCGATCGCGAACTCGATCCAGCGTTCAGGCACGATCACTGCCGACGCGCCTACCGATATGACCAGCGCCAGTGCCGTGGTGGCAAGCAACACCTGCCCGGCCAGCATCAGGCTGCCGCGGCTGACTTCGCCCTTGCCGCCAAGCCTGAGCAAGGCGATGCGCAGCCAGTTGGTGACGGCAATGTCGGTCATTTCCCCGACGGTCACCACCAGGGTGAGCAGGCCATACTCGGTCTGGTCGATCAAACGCGTCACGACGACCAGCAGGAGCAGCGCCGAAATTCGCGTCAGCAGGATCGCCGGAGCATAAATGAGCGTGGAACGGAGCAGCAAGGGCGTGTCCCTGGAAAACTCACCTTCGACTAGCCGCCGACTGGCGGAAAATCCAGCCCGATGACGCCGAAGGGTGAACAGATTCAGTTTGAACTAAAAGATTTGCCGTAAAACTTATCGGGAACGTTTGCTTTGCAGTTACCCGGTCTGTGTTATTTAGAGTACCATCATGTTGCAGCGCCTCATATCCGATCGAAAAATACATGTCCTGGTCGCGACGCCCTCGGGCGTTTCGGGGCAGGGCGGCATCGACCGCATCATGGGCGCGCTGAAGCAGGAGTTCGAACGGCAAGAAATCGCCGACATCGATGTGTGCTTCCTTGCCAGTCGTGGCCCGGGGCATGTCGGACTTTCGATCTTCTATATGCTCGGTTTTTGCTTACGGATGCTTAAAGCGCGTCTGGCTGGACGCGCCGATGTCATTCATATCAACATCTCGGTTTCCGGCAGCACCTACCGCAAGATGGTGATCGCCGCCTGCGCACGGCTGCTGTCGATACCCTATGTCCTGCACTTGCACGGGGCGCAGTATCAGACATTCTGGAAAGCCGACCGCGGTTTCATTAGCCGCCGTATCAAAGCTCTGTTCGAGCATGCCGATCGGGTGATCGTTTTGGGCAGGCTTTGGCGCGATTTCGTCGCCAGCCGGGCGCCGGGCGCAGCCGGCAATATCGTGATCGTGCCCAATGCGACCGAAGTCCCGTCGCTGGCCCATGTGGGCGGCGGCGACCATGTGCATATCCTGTTCCTGGGCCGCATCGGCGACCGCAAGGGCGTACCGCAATTGCTCGAGGCACTGCACCGCATGAGCCTTGTCAAGAATTGGCGCGCCACGATTGCCGGCGATGGCGAAGTCGAGGCGGCACGGGCAAAATCGGCCGCGCTGGGGATTGCAGACCGGATCGCCTTTCCGGGTTGGGTGGGACCGGACGATGTCGCATCGCTGATTTCTTCGGCCGATATTCTGGTTCTTCCATCCTTCGCCGAAAATCTGCCGATGTCGGTGATCGAAGGCATGGCAGCCGGTTTGGCGGTGGTGGCGACCCCGGTTGGCGCCGTCGAAGACATAATCACCGACGGGCAATCCGGGCTGCTGGTGCCGCCAGGCGATGTTACAGCGTTGACCGAGGCGCTGAGCCGCCTCGTGGAGAACCCGGCACTGCGGGCAAGGCTTGGTGCCGGTGCCATGGCCGTGCATCGGGAACGGCTTGAGCTCGCCCCGTTTGTCGGCGCAATCTGCGATGTCTGGCGGTCGGCCGCGTCAAGCCGTCAACCGGTCAAGCGCTGAGGCCGACGATCGCGGCGGCGCGTCGAGCCTGAATTCGCGGTGGAATATCTCCAAATTCAACAGCGCCCATATCAGCTTTTCGTGGTCTGCAGCACGCGTTGTGTGTTCCGAGACGATTTGATCTAGCTGTTTCGGACTCAGATAGCTGCGAATGACGGAGTGAGGCGAGCAAAGATGGTCATGCACGTAGTTCCTCATCGATCCGCGAAACCATTCGGCGACCGGTACCTTGAACCCGACCTTGCGGCGGCTGAGAATTTCCTCCGGGAGGATATTGGCCATGCTGTCGCGCAGGATCTGCTTGCTGTGCAACCAACCCAGCCTGTAGCGATCGGGCAATTTGCTAACGAATGAAACCAGGTCTCGATCGAGGAACGGCATTCTTCCTTCGATTGAACCGGCCATCATCATGTGGTCGCCTCGTTCCAGGAGATTGTCAGGCAGCCACGATGTCTGATCGAAAAACAGCACGCGGCGAAGATGGGAAGCCGCAGCGCTTGACGAGAACGGAAAGTCGTTGCGCTCATAACGGCGATTTGCGGACGCGCCGATCAGGCAGGCGCTCTGCTGCGCCGAAACGGCTCCAAACCAGGAGACCATCCGGGCGGCAAAGTCCCTTTCGCCCGCGGTGCGGGCAAATGTATCGACCTTGGCCGACGCGCCCGGCATGGCGCGTGCCAAAGGGGAAAGGACGTTATCGTGCAGCGAGGCTGGAACAAGCGACTGGTAGATCCCGGCCAGTGATTCCGCGCGATGCTTGGGATAGCCGCCGAGAATCTCGTCGGCTCCTTCTCCGGTGAGCACCATCTTGACGTCTTGCGAGGCTCGCTCCGACATCAGGTAAATTGGAATATCGCTGCTTTGCGAAACAGGTGCCCCGCGTTGGCGAACCATCGTCGGCAGATGATCCATCAGATCGCCTGGCTGGATTACAAGTTCGCAATGATCGGTCTTGAAATGATCGGCAACGCGTCGGGCGAATGCAAATTCGCTATAGGCTGCGTTGTCGAACCCGACGGAAAACGTGCGAATGGGCGTGGCGCTGTGCCTGGCCATCAGCGCGACGATAGCCGAGGAGTCGAGCCCTCCGGAGAGAAAGGCCCCAAAAGGTGCATCGCTGCGCATCCTGATCTCGACGGAATGGTCGAGCAATTCCAGAAATCGCCGCTTGGCGGTTTTTCCGTCGATCCGCTCGGTAACGGCCGCCTGGTCCGGAGGCGTATAGTAGCGCGTTTCCTTGACTACCCCTTGCGACCAGACAGCATAGCTTCCGGGATTGAGTTTGCGGATCTGTTTGAAGAGCGTGCGCGGTCCCGGCACATAACGCCAGTTCAGATACTCGTGCACGGCATCCAGATCGAGTTCCTGAGCATCTTGCTGCGATGACAACAATGCGTTGATCTCCGAGGCAAATAGCAGCAATTTTTCGCTTTGCATGAGGTAAAGCGGCTTTTCCCCGAAGGGATCCCGGGCGAGGATCAATTCCTGCCTCTGAGCATCCCAGAGTGCAAAGGCGAACATGCCGCTCAGCCGGTCGAACATTGACAAGCGCCACTGATCGTAGGCTCGGAGCAGCACCTCGGTATCGGAGCGCGTTCGAAAATGATGGCCAAGGCCGATCAGTTCCTGGCGCAGCTCGATGTAGTTATATATCTCGCCGTTGAAAATTATTTTGAGACGACCGTCCTCAATCTGCATCGGCTGATTCGACTCGGGCGCTAGGTCAATGATCGCCAGACGGCGATGAACCAATGCCAATTGTTGCTCGCCGGTATTCAGGTCCAATATCTCGGTGCCTTCGGCATCGGGACCGCGATGCCGCAATGCGTTTGACATTTTGGCGGCCCGCTCTTGTGGATTTTTAGCCCTTCGCCCGATCCATCCGGCAATTCCACACATTGTTCCCCCCTAGGCGCGCGCATTCCCCACTCAGTACAACAAATGTGTTAAACACTTCGTGCCAATACAACCCAACCGGGAGAAAGCTGCCACGGGCCGTTCCTCGATCGAGTCTGGCCGTCAGGGGTTGCCACCGGTTGTTCGCTGGTGAGGGCGAGTGATGGCACCTATGGCAGGCCCAATGCCTGCAGCATCTCCGGGTCGGGAACTGGGGGACCATCGGGCGGGATGAGGCTCATCCCATAGGGATTGGAGAACTCCCAGGCAGACCATGGGATCGCGAAGCGTTCGGCCTCTTGGCGCACTGCCTTGAGATAGCGCGAACGGTCGGCCTCAAAGGCGCCCATGCGGCCGTCCGCGGACATGAGGATAGCGCCGAATTCGCCCATGAAGAGCCGCCGGCTGGGAATGCCATGGCCTTCAGCCCAGTCGACAGCCTGGCGAAAGCTCGCCTCCAGTTGGCTCTGGCCCCAGTTCTGCTCGAAATAGTTCGCGATTGCTTGGCGCGCGGTGGCCATGTTCATGACCTGCTCGACCCTGCTCAAGCCGGCAGCGTCCATCCGCGCTCTAAGGGTTTCGGTCACCACTTCGGGTGTACTGCTGTCGGCCGGCCAGGGAAGTCCCGAAGCAAAGCTGATCGTGTCATCGGGCCGCTGGTGGGTGAAGCTGTGCGGCTCATACATATGGAAGCTGTAATAGAGGTTTGGGTCATCAAAGCCGGGGCTGAGGTTGACCAATCCGGCAATGCTGCCGCCGCAGGCGCCGGTTGCAACGATGGTAAGTTCGCTGTTGACCGCTCGAATGTCGTGGACGGTCCCTGCCATGATCCGCTGCCAGTGATCGCTGCCGCTCGCATCGCAAGGGTAGTATGCGGGCTCGTTGTAAGGTTCGAGGGCGACTTTGTCGGTGCCTATCTTGACCAGCATGGCGGCGACCGCCACAACCATGTGACGATAGCGGGCAACGCCCTCGCTGTCGGCGCCGCCATAGATCATCTCCATGCTGTAGTCGGGAACCTGAGTGACGCCATGCAGGTCGAAAACCACCTTGAGGCCGGTCGACGTGATCCGCTCGACGGCGGCGGCAAGTATGTCCAGCGCCTGCTGCCGCTTGGCGTCCCCGCTGGCAAGCAGCGGGCCGGGATCGACGCTCAGCCGGACGAAGTCGAAGCCCATCGATCGGATGTGGGCAAACACCTCCCCGGCCGGCCAGTCGGTGAGCGGCCTGCTTTCCGCAAGCCACTCCTTTTCGCTGCGATAGGGCGGCCAAACGTAGGTTCCGTCTTTCGCCACCGGCGACCAGTTGAGCCACTGATGCACGCCAACGCCGCGCTTGAGAGGGATGGGCTCTGCCTCGGCCGCCACAAGCAAGGCGAGCACCCAGGCAACAAAATACACCGCTTTTCGCATCGCTCCCTCCGCATGCTCGCGGGAGATATTAACCGCAACGAACGGGAAAGAAGATTGCCGGCCCGCAGCTTTTCGACGGCATGGTATACAAGGACCGAAACGTTGACGGGGCGTGCATGAGAATCGGCTGGTACATCAACCGATTGCGCAGCATGGGACCGGCCGAGGTGTTGCACCGGCTGGGCGAGCAACGTCGAAGGATCGCGTCGCGCCGCCGCGATGATGGGTGGGAACGCTATCCATCGCCGCAGTTGCACCCAGTGCTGCCCGGATTTCGCCATGCTGCGCTGGCAGCGACCGACGCTCAACGGCAGGCCATAGCGGCGGCCGCGCAAGAGATGCTTCATGGCCGGTTTTCGGCACTCGGGCGGACATGGCCAAAGCGTGAGCCCGATCGTTTGTTTCCTGCTGAGCTTTGGCGTCTTGATCCGGTAACCGGCAGGCTTTGGCCTGGCGCCGAGGCTCATACTTTCGATATCGATTTTCGCGATGGCGGCGACCTTGGCGATATAAAATATGTCTGGGAGATCAACCGGCTGCAGCAATTGCCAGTACTGGCTGCACACCTGCTCCTCAGCGAGGACAATCGATCCCGGAGTGCCATTGAGGCGGCAATCGGCAGTTGGCATTCCGCCAATCCGCCGTACCGAGGCATTGGCTGGGCTTCCGGCATCGAAGTAGCGCTGCGAGCCATCAGCCTGATCGTCACCCTGGACCTTATCGGTGACCGGCTTGACCCGGCGACGCTGCGGAAAGCCGGTGAGATACTCGCGGCAAGCGCCTATTGGCTGCCGCGGTTTCCGTCGCGATATTCCTCCGCCAACAACCATCTCGTCGCAGAGTTGGCTGGCGAATATCTGGTTGGCCTGGCGCTCGGGGCCGAATCCGAAATTGCCCGCAGCGCCCTCTTAAATGAGACGCACAAGCAGATTCTTGCCGACGGCGCCGGTGCCGAGCAAACGCCGACCTATGCAGCCTTCAGCGCCGAACTCATCTTGCTGTGCGCCGCCGCGGCGCGCCAGGCGGGAACGCCGTTTCCCTCGGCCGCCGAAGCGCGTCTGGGCGCCTTCGCCAATTTCGTCGGCTGGCTGCCACAGAAAGCCGCCCGCTTCGGCGACGACGATGAGGGCCATGTGCTGAAGCTGGGCGACGAGCCGAACTATATCCGATCCGTCGCGGCCGCCATCCACGGCTTACTGGGGACGCCGGGCAACGCGCCGGAGCCTGACGATTTTCGTTCGCTTTTCTTTGGTGCGCCGTCAGGCCCGGCGCCCGCGGTGCATGGCTTGCAGACATTCACGCAAGGCGGGCTCTCCGTCTGGCGCGGAGCAATGAATGGCCGCAATGTCGAACTGACGTTCGACCATGGACCGCTCGGCTATCTCTCGATAGCGGCGCACGGCCATGCCGACGCGCTGTCGCTCACCCTGTGCATCGACGATGAGCCGGTGCTGGTCGATCCCGGCACCTGGCTCTACGGTTCGGGAGGCGCATGGCGCGACTGGTTCCGCTCCACACCGGCGCACAACACGCTGAACATCGAGGGCAAGAGCCAAAGCACCATCGCTGGAAATTTCAACTGGTCGCACAAGGCAGTCGCATCGCTGGTGGAGAGCGAACCGGGACCGCACTGGAGGCTGAGCGCCCGGCATGACGGCTATAGAAGCCGCTTCGGCGTCGTGCATCAGCGCACTTTGGCGCGCCAGGCCGATGGCATCCTCATCACCGACCAACTGCTCGGCGGCAGGCGCCAGTCCGAGATCGTCTTCCAACTGGCCCCCGGCCTCCATGCCGACCGGCACGAAGATACGGTCGCGGTATTGCGCGGCGACGAGGTACTGTTGGCCATCCGCTTTCCTGATGCTGCTCTCGATATCGGCGCCGGCGGTGACATGCCGGGCCAAGGCGGTTGGGTTTCACTGCGTTTTGGCAGCAGGCAGCAAGCCGAACGCCTCGCCTGGCACGGTGAAGTGGGCGAAGCCGGGATCGATATCCATCTTGCCCCAATTCACCCGCCGCGACAGCAAAAACCGGTGCCAACGTAGAGTTGCCGCGTGAGTTCCAGCCGTATTCGACATTAATTACGTTTGGACATTTAGCGGTTTCGTTACCGTTGATCTGCTAGTCTCGCACCATCCAGCCTGCTTTGCCCGCTGCGCCCCGCAACAGCCACTGGTTGCAGGCGGCGTAGCAAGTTTGGCGGGAATTTTGTGCTTTGCTATTCGCGAGATCGCCTTCTTACGACCCCCAGACTGCCTTCTTACGACCAGGAGCCGCTGCATCAATGTTTTCCGAATTTGCCAGAGCGATTGTGGAAAAGCTTTCGAACGTCAATCTGACCACGCTCGGCCTGCTTCTCCTCACCGCACTGGGCAGCGCGGTGATCGCCTACTGGCGAACTGCCGAACATAAGTCCCTCAGGGACTTTTTCGACTTCGCCTTCCCACAGGAAGTCATCCTGCACCCGTCGGCGCGAGCCGACGCCATGTTCTGGATCACGAAACGGGCGATGATGCCTTTCCTGCTTATTCCTGCCGGCGTCACCTTCGTCGTCGCGGTGGGCTATGGCACACGCGAGGCAATTGGCTGGCTCCTTAACATCCACGCGCCGCTTCTCGGCGGCCCGGCGGGACCGGTGACGATCGTCATCTTCACCGCAACCATGCTGGTCGCCTATGATATTTCATACTACCTCTACCACGTCGCCCAGCACCGTTTCCCGTTCCTGTGGGAATTGCACAAGGTACATCATTCGGCCGAGGTGATGGTGGGGATCACCAAGGACCGGGTTCATCCGCTGGACGATCTGATGAACCGTATGTGGGATGGCGTCATCCCGGGCATCTGCTTCGGGATCTGGAGCCTGATCGCACTCGATCCGGTAGAGGTCGCTATCTTCGGCATCAACGTCTACGTCATCCGTAACATCCTGATGATGGACTTTGTTCGTCACACGCATCTCAAGATATCGTTCGGCCCGTTGAACAACATCATCCTGTGTCCGCACTGGCACCAGGTGCATCACAGCATCGACCCTCGTCATTATGACAAGAATTTCGGCCTGCTTTTTTCGTTCTGGGATCGTCTGTTCGGAACGCAATTTGTCCCGGAGCCGGATGAAGACCTGAAATTTGGCCTGGTCGATCGCGATGTGCGCGATTACCAGTCGCTCTTTGGGCTCTACATCCTGCCGCTCAAGAAGATGGCAAGGCATGTCATGCGACTGTTTCACAGACGGCCCAATGTGGTCGCGCAGCCACAGGACAGTTCTCCTTCATGAACACCGCTGTTTCCATCGACGTCCTAAGCGCGGAGCGCCTGGAAATCGTCCGTTCGGCGGATCGCCTGGCTGCGATCGAAGCCGCTTGGATGGAGCTTTGGCATCGTACCGACGGGCTGATCTTTCAAAGCCATGCCTGGATTTCGGCATGGTGGAGTACCGTACAACGCCGTGACCAGCGCGCGTTGCGGATCGGCCTGGTCTGGAAGGGCGAGAGACTCGTTGCTGTCGTTCCGCTGGCGATCGGCAGGCGCAGGGGGCTGCGGTTTCTCGAATGGGCGGCCGGCAGCTATACCGACTATGGGGATATTCTCGTTGCTCCGGAATGCTCGTTATCGGCGCTGCAGGAGCTATGGACCCAACTCTGCGATGCCGGCGGCTTCGACCTTGCCTTGATCAGTCGTCTCTCGCCGGATGCGGCGGCCCGCAAAATTTTCACGCCGGGAGCTTCCGGCGGCATCAGGCTTCGTCCGTTTCACCGAACGGAAGTCAGCTATCGCGTTGCCGGACAATGGGAAAGCGGAGCGGCATGGTTCGCGGGCCAGTCGAAAAAGACGCGCCAGAACTATCGGCGCGGCATCAAGGCGCTGGAAGAAACCGGAGAGGTGAGATTTCGCCTGCTTGCCCCCGACGAGCCGCTGCAACCGGTACTGGAGCGCCTCGCGGCCTTGAAGCGGAAATGGCTGACCGAGCGCATGCGTGAGTCAGACCTGTTCGAAGAGGGCGTCCCGGTACTCGCCGCGCTCGTCGGTGCGTTGGCGCGCGCCGGCGTGCTGCATATCTTCGTCCTCGAATGCAATGGCGTGATGGTCGCGGTGTCGATCAATTTCGTCCAGCACGACGTGATGATGGCCTTCGTGACGACGTTCGATCCGGATTTCGGCCGGGCGTCGCCGGGTGTGATCCTGTTGATGGATTACGTGCAGTGGTCGATAGATCACGGTTTGAGCATGGTCGATTTCCTCTGTGGCGCAGAGTCGTTCAAACACAAATTCTCAACGCAGGCGGTTACGCTGGAATCCGTCATCGGGACGCGCACGGCACAGGGCGCGCTTGCATTTCTTGCCGATCGTGTTCTCCAGACGGTCAGGCATATGCGCGAGCGGTCATCGGGACCACCAGAGGGACGCGATGCGCCCGCTCAAGCCGAAGCAGCCTTGGACTAAAGCGCGTCGCGTTCGATCGGCCTCATGCAACGCGCTTTAGATTCTTGTTTTAACATGTCGTTATCGCAAAACCGCTGCACACTTTTGCGCGACATGCTTTAGAACGGTTCATCGTTTCACGGAAACGGCCCGCTCGCAAAAAGCTCAAATGAAGCGCGGTATCGGACCGTTTTGCGGCGTGGTGCGGTCGCCGAGGTCGAGGAAGATTTCGTCGATGTAGCACCATCCCCAACCTTCCGGCGGATCGTAGCCTTCGATGACAGGATGGCCGGTTGCCCGAAAATGCTTGGTGGCATGACGGTTGGGCGAGTCGTCGCAGCAGCCGACATGGCCGCATGTGCGGCAGAGCCGCAGATGCACCCACTGCGAACCGCTCTTCAGGCATTCCTCGCAGCCGAGCGCGCTCGGTGTCACGCCGCGAATGTCCCCGGCGTGCCTGCATTCGTCTGCCATCATACGCTCCTGACCAGTTGTGGCGCCACGGCGAGACTGCCGTTTCGCGCGAGATATTGGCGGGTTGAGACATGGTTCGAACCTATCGCCGGTTTCCGACAGTTTGAAGCGGTTTTTGCGGCTTGCGGCCAGTAGGAACCTGGCCCGCCTGTCGGTAAACGCTGTGTCCTTCGCTTCGCAGTTAACTGATCGCAGCCGTGCGACGGTGTCGTCGCGACGTGCCTCACGATCCGTTGCATCTCCTTGATTTGTTTGATTTGCGCATCCCGGCAAACCCGGCGCATGCTGCTTAGCCGGCACCTGCCTAAGCCGGCCAGGCCCGGCGGGCCGTCCTGTGTCAAACTCTCGGCCGCCGGGCTTCTGGACAGCAGAAAACGGCCTGTGTCCGAGCACTCCGCAAACTGGCCCGCGGCCTGTTGTTCGGCGAGTGCTCAGGCAGCTACCTGAAGCACAATCTTGCCGCGCGTGTGCTGCTTCTCGAGCTGTTCCTCGGCCCTGGCGACTTCCTCAAGAGGATAGATTGCCTGCACGAATGGCCTGACCTTCCCGGCGTCGATGAGGCGGCTGATCTCGGCAAGCTGCGCCGCGTTCGGCTTGGTCAAATAGGAAACGCCGCGAGCCCGATGCAGGCGGGCCTTCTCCGCCGACGGTTCGGAAAGCGTTGAGACGAGCGTCCCGCCGGGCTTGAGCACGTCCCACGAGCGGTCCTGTGTTTCACCCGCTACCAGGTCGAAGACGAGGTCGACGTCCTCGACAAGCTCCTCGAAGCGCTGGTTCTTGTAATCGACCGCCTGGTCGGCGCCAAGCGCGCGGACGAAATCGAAATCCTGCGCGGACACAGTCGTCGCGACAAACGCGCCCGCGGCCTTTGCGAACTGCACCGCCAGATGACCGACGCCGCCGGCGCCGCCATGGATAAGGACCCGCTGCCCGGATTTGAGGCCGCCGTGATCGAAAAGGCCTTGCCACGCGGTAAGGCCCGCAAGTGGCACGGCGGCGGCTTCGGCGTGGCTTAAGCGTTGCGGCTTCGCCGCCGCCTCCGTTGCCTTCACGACGACATATTCGGCGTTGCCGCCGCGGTCGTTGCCGAGCATGGCATATAGCGGATCGCCCTTCTTCAGCGTATGGGCCCGCGTGCCGCACAGTTCCACCACGCCGGATACGTCGCGGCCGAGCGTGACGGGCAGATCCGCGCCCGAAGAGCCCTCGCGAACCTTGTAGTCGACGGGATTGACGCTTGCCGCGTAGACCTTGAGCGTGACCTCGTCGTCATGCGGCTGAGGCAACGGAACCGCGTCCAGCGAAAGAACCTCCGGTCCACCAAAATCGTGGATACGGACGGCCTTCATCGTAATCATGGCTTGCTCCTCGTCGGGTTGCAGTCCAGTTCGCTCTGAACAGTTTCGCCGGCAGGCCGGCGTCTATCCAGCCGGCGGTTCGGTCGTAGCAAAGGCCGGCCGGTGGTGCGCCGTCAGTGTATCGTTTGCGAATGCTCGCCGCCGGGTTGCGAGATGCCGCTCAGCGCTTCACCTGCTGTCGCCGTCTCGCTGTTGGTGGCGAGGTCGCCCAGCGAAACGATGCCGACCAGGCGCTTGTCGCGGTTCAGCACCGGCAAGCGGCGCACTTTCAGGTCAGCCATGTTACGCAGAACATCCTCTGCGTCTTCGTCTTCGAAGCAATACCTGACCTCGGTGCTCATCACTTCCCGTACCTTGGCGTCAGGTGTCTTGCCTTGGGCGACGCCGCGGATTGCGATGTCGCGATCGGTTACCATGCCGACAAGCCGATCGTTCTCGCCCACCGGCATTGCGCCGGCGTCGAGGCGACCCATCATTTCAGCCGCATCGCGCAGGGTTTGCTGCGGACTGGCGATCTCGACGTCCTTTGTCATGCAGTTGCCAACTTTCATTTTAACCTCCCTTGGTTGCAGGGCCCGCCGCCGGTTTCCATGATGGAAGGGTGAATGAGCGCCAGCGCAAAACGTTCCATGGCAAGACCCGTTTCGAGCGCTTCGCCGAAATCACCCTTGCCATCCTCCACCCGACCGCCCCTCCAGGCGGTCGGCCCGGGAAAAGTCGGTTCCGAAGGAATTTCGGAAGGCGTGCCGGGAGGAACTCCGATCGGCTCCTGGTCCGGCGTCGGAATTGGATCCGGCGAGGGCGGGGGTACGCCTGGAGGTTCTCCCGGCGGAGTCTCCGGCGGGGCAGGCGGCCGGGCCGGCTCCGGATTGGGATTGTCCGGCAGTGGATTCGGGTTGTTCGGATCGGGGTTGTTCATCGATCACTCCCCTGACATCTGTGGCCTGATCGCCGCCAGAGCGGGGGTGCGGCAGCGGCGAGCAGGCTCTCTTGTCCTAAACCAAGGGGAAGCAAAAGCGTTCCCGCACCCGATGCCAAGCGCGGTGCCAATCTATCGGGCTATCGGGCGGTTCCCAGGCTGGCATACATCCCGTTGGTGCGGAACTGCGTCGGGTTGATGCCGTAGAGGCGGCGGAAGACCTTCGAAAAATAATTGGCATCCTCAAAGCCGCACATGATGGCGACTTCCTTGACCGGCAGGAAATCGGCCTTCGTCAGCAACTTCGCCGCCCGCTGCAGTCGCTGCTGCAGCACGAATTCGGCGGGCGGAAGTCCCTCGCTCTCGGCGAAGCAGCGCGAGAAATGCGCGCGGCTCAGGCCGCTGATCTCAGCGAGATCGGCAACGCGGAGCGGCCTGTCGAGATTGGCCCTGATGTGATCGATGACCGGCTGCATGGCGCTCTTGTCGTCGGTGACGGCATGCGAGCCGAAGACATCGTCGTAGAGCGCCATGGCTGCTTCATAGGCGACGGCCGAGGCGGCTCCCGGCGAGACCGCGCCCGTGATCAGGCGCATACTGCAATCAGCCAGATGATCGATCGTCGAGGGCTGCAGCCGCAGCACCGGACCGACGGCGGCAAGGATCGACTTGTGGATGCGCAGTGCCTCCTCGCCGTTCATCGATATCCAGAAGAACTCCCAGCGTTCGCCCTTGGCCAGCCAGTAACGGTGGTTGTGCGGCACGAGAACCAGCAAAGTGTCGCCCTTTTGCAGGCGGTAGTTCCGGTTCTCGTAGCGCAATCGGCCGGTGCCGCTGATCGTATGCTGGAGCACGGTAAACGGCGTCAGGCCGCGCTTGCGCCCATCCCAGTCGTAGACCTCGTTCTCGCGCACTTCATAGCCGGTGCTTGTCGGCATGGTGTGTAGGCGCTGGCGCCCGCGCGGCAGCGATACCGTCCTGCCCGCCGGCCCGATGTCGATCAAGTTCCGCAGCACAAAATTACCCCTAAAAGCATAATCCTTCTCTGGTCGCGTGCCGAATAAGGCGCATAATCCCTCGAGAAAAGCAAAAGAAACCGCGGTCAAAGAGCGGATGGGAGGAAGTGCTGGATTCCAGCCTGCATAGCGTCGCAGGCGGGCCAGCCTCTTTTCGCCGCCTTTGCCCTAGCGTTCGATCAGGTCGAGGTGAGGCTGATGAGTTTCAAGATCGCTATCATCGGTGCGGGAAGCGTCGGGTTCACCAAGAAGCTCTTCACCGACATTTTGTGCGTTCCTGAATTCAGGGATGTCGAATTCGCATTGACCGATCTCAGCGAGCGCAACCTCCAGATGATCAAGTCGATCCTCGACAGGGTCGTTGAATTCAACAGGCTGCCGACCAAGGTTACGGCAACGACAGACCGCCGTGCTGCCCTCGAGGGCGCACGCTACATCATCAGCTGCGTTCGCGTCGGCGGTCTCGAAGCCTATGCGGACGACATCCGCATTCCCTTGAAGTATGGCATCGACCAGTGCGTCGGCGACACGATCTGCGCCGGCGGCATCCTCTATGGCCAGCGCAACATTCCGGTGATCCTCGATTTCTGCAAGGATATCCTCGAAGTCGCCGAGCCTGGGGCGAAATTCCTGAACTACGCCAATCCGATGGCCATGAACACCTGGGCGGCGATCGAATATGGCAGGGTCGATACCGTCGGCCTCTGCCACGGCGTCCAGCATGGCGCCGACCAGATCGCCGAAGTGCTCGGCGCCAAGTCGCGCACCGATCTCGACTACGTCTGCTCCGGCATCAATCACCAGACCTGGTTCATCGACCTGCGTCTCAACGGCCGCAAGATCGGTAAGGACGAGCTGGTTGCCGCCTTCGAGGCGCATCCGGTCTATTCGCAGCAGGAAAAGCTGCGCATCGATGTCCTGAAGCGCTTCGGCGTCTATTCGACCGAAAGCAACGGCCATCTTTCCGAATACCTGCCCTGGTATCGCAAGCGGCCGGACGAAATCACCCGCTGGATCGACATGTCCGACTGGATTCACGGCGAGACCGGCGGCTACCTTCGTTATTCGACCGAAACACGCAACTGGTTCGAAACGGAGTTCCCGCAATTTCTGGAATCCGCCGCCAGGCCGATAGACCCCGCCAAACGCTCCAACGAGCATGCCAGCCACATTCTCGAGGCGCTGGAGACGAACCGCGTTTACCGCGGCCATTTCAACGTCAAGAACAACGGCATCATCACCAACCTGCCGCAGGACGCGATCATCGAGTCGCCCGGCTTCGTCGACCGCTTCGGTATCAACATGGCCTCCGGCATCACGCTGCCGGAGGCCTGCGCCGCCACTTGCATTTCCTCGATCAACGTCCAGCGCATGTCGGTTCATGCGGCGATCTCCGGCGATATCGACCTGCTGAAGCTCGCGGTCCTGCACGACCCGCTGGTCGGCGCGGTTTCGACGCCGGAAGAGGTTTGGCAAATGGTGGACGAAATGGTCGTCGCCCAGGCTCGCTGGCTGCCGCAATATGCCGATGCGGTGCCGGCCGCGAAGGAACGGCTTTCGAAATCCAGGATCAAGACCCGCGAATGGGCCGGTGCGGCAAGGCGCGACGTCCGTTCGATCGAGGAATTGCGTGCGGAAAAAACGGCTCTCAAGCAGGCCGTCTGAATTTCGCCAGAACGGATCGCGCCGAGCTTTCGGGAGGATTTTTCCGCACCCGTCTGTACATTCGTTCGAGGAGAAATGGAGCGGCGTCAACGCGCTCCTGAACAACAGGGAGGAGAGACGATGAGGAATTTTCGAAACATTGGCATTCTCGCCGGGCTGGCGCTTAGCGTCTCGGCCTCGGCGCTGAACGCGTATGCATCCGAGCCGACCGTGCCGCCGGTGCCTGCGCAATTTCCCGCCGAGGGAAAGATCAAATACGTCGCGCGCGACTCCATCCTGGAGTTCAAGGCACTTCCGGAATACCACGAACCCGATTGGGTCACCGACAAATACGTCAAGGCAGGCAAGCTGCCGCCGGTCAAGGACCGGCTGCCGAAGGAGCCGCTGGTCTTCAAGACCGGCAATATGCCGGACGGCGTCGGTGTCTACGGTGATACGATGCGTCATGTCATCGGCGGCCGGCCGGAGGGCTGGAACTACGGCGCCGGCCAGACGCAAGGCTGGGGCGGTATCGACATCGGCCTTTCCGAATGCCTGACGCGCACCGCGCCGCTGTTCCAGGTCGAGGCCAAGGACACGGAGCCGCTGCCGAACCTCGCCAAGAGCTGGGACTGGTCGAAGGACGGCCACACGCTGACGATGCATCTGGTCGAAGGCGCCAAATGGTCGGACGGCGTTCCGTTCAACGCCGACGATGTGATGTTCTACTGGGACGACGAGGTGATCGACCCCAATGTGTCGCCGCTGAACGGCGCGACGCAGGAGACCTTCGGCGTCGGCACGACGTTGAAGAAAATCGACGACTACACCGTCGAGTGGACGTTCAAGGACGCCTTTCCGAAACAATACCTTTACGCCATGGCTTACGGCACCTTTTGTCCGGGACCGTCGCATATCCTCAAGCCGCAGCATCCGAAATATTCGAAGAACACCTACGAGCAGTTCAAGAACGCGTTCCCGCCGGAATATATGAACATGCCGGTGATGGGTGCCTGGGTGCCGGTGGCATACCGCCCCGACGACATCATCGTCATGCGTCGCAATCCGTACTATTGGAAGGTCGACGAGAAGGGCAACCAGCTGCCGTATCTCAATGAACTGCACTACAAATTGTCGACCTGGGCCGACCGCGACGTTCAGGCGGTATCGGGGGCGGGCGACTTCTCCAATCTGGAGCAGCCAGAGAACTTCGTCGCCTCGCTGAAGCGCGCGGCGCAAAAAGACGCACCGGCACGGCTTGCGTTCGGCGCGCGGCTGATCGGCTATAATCTGCGCATGAATTTCTCAGCCAATGGCTGGGGCAACCCCGACGAGCGCGGACAGGCGATACGCGAGCTGAACCGCAACGAGGACTTCCGCAAAGGCGTCACCATGGCGCTCAACCGCAAGGCGCTCGGCGACTCGCTGGTCAAGGGTCCGTTCACTGCCATCTATCCGGGCGGCTTATCCTCGGGCACGAGCTTCTACGACCGGAAGTCGACGGTCTACTACCCCTTCGATCTCGAAGGCGCTAAGGCGGAACTCGCCAAGGCAGGCCTGAAGGACACGGATGGCGACGGCTTCGTCAATTTTCCTGCAGGTACCGCCGGCGGCAAGAATGTCGAGATCGTGATGCTCGTCAACAACGACTACACCACCGACAAGAGCCTTGCCGAAGGTGTCGTCGCCCAGATGGAAAAGCTAGGGCTGCGGATCGTGCTGAACGGACTCAACGGCACCCAGCGCGATGCCTCGCAATACTCCGGCCGCTTCGACTGGCTGGTACGGCGCAACGATCAGGAGCTGACTTCCGTCGTCCAGAATACCGATCAGCTGGCCCCGGTCGGTCCACGAACCAGCTGGGACCATCGTGCGCCGGAAAACGGCGAGGTCGATATGATGCCTTTCGAGAAGGACCTCGTCGACATCGTCAACAAGTTTGTCTCGTCCGCGGACAATGACGAGCGCGCCAGCCTGATGAGAAAGTTCCAGAAGATCTCGACCGAGCACGTCTACAATGTCGGCCTGACGGAATATCCCGGCGCGCTGATCATCAACAAACGCTTCTCCAACATCCCGCAGGGCACGCCGATCTTCATGTTCAACTGGGCCGAGGATTCGATCGTCCGCGAGCGGGTCTTTGTCGCTGCCGACAAGCAGGCCAAGTACGAGCTGTTCCCCGAAGAGCTTCCCGGCAAGCCCGCAGACAAGGGCCCTATCAACTAGGTTTACCCCCCCTGACTGACAACTCCGCCCGCGCCAGTTGGCGCGGCCGGACAAAGCAAACCTCCGTACGCTCAAAGAGAGCGACCGGCCAGACAAGGAAGCGGACCGACCGATGTTGCGATTCCTGCTCACGCGCATAGCGTCGGCGATCCCGGTCCTCGCCATTCTGAGCCTGGTCACCTTCGCCATCATCCAGGCGCCGCCGGGCGACTATGCCGACTACATCCGCTCGCAGTTGATCAATCAGGGCGGGGCCTCATTCGCCGAGGCCGACGCGCAGGCCAAGGCCTATCGGATAGAACACGGTCTCGATAAGCCGCTGCCCGTCCAGTATTTCAACTGGATCGGCGGCATCATCACCCGCGGCGATTTCGGCTACAGCCTCTATTACAACAAGCCGGTGGCCGATGTGGTGGGCGAGCGGCTGCCGCGCACGCTGCTGCTGGCGCTGGTGTGCCATCTGCTGGCCTCGGTCCTCGGTATCACCTTCGGCATATGGGCGGCGACCAGGCAGTACAGCTGGATCGACAGTACGCTGTCAGCGATTTCCTTCCTCGGCATGACGGTGCCGCGCTTCCTGATGGCGCTGATCATCGTCTATCTGCTGGTCTTCCAGTTCAACGTTTCCGAGATCGGCAGCTTCTTTTCGCCGCAATTTGGCGGGGCGCCGTGGTCCTGGGCGAAGTTCGTCGATCTCGTCCGGCATGTCTGGCCGGTTGTCGCCATCGCCACCTTCGGCGGGCTCGCCTACAACATGCGGGTGATGCGCGGCAATCTGCTCGACACGCTGAACGCGCAATATGTCGAAACCGCTCGCGCCAAGGGCCTTAGCGGCGGTGCGGTCGTGATGCGCCATGCGGTGCCCAATGCGCTGCATCCGCTGGTCATGTATCAGGGCGTGGTGCTGCCCTATATGCTGACCGGCGAGATCGAGACCGCGATCATCTTTGCCCTGCCGACCGTCGGCCCGGCGATCGTTGGCTCGATGGCGGTCGGCGACGTCTATGTCACGGCGACATTCATGATGGTGCTGTCGGCGACGCTGATCGTCGGCAACATCATCGCCGACATGCTGCTCGTCATGCTCGATCCGCGTGTGCGCCAATATGCAGGGTCCTGAGATGCTTGCTTTCGAGCCCTCGCTGCCGCCACTTGCCGAGGAACCGGCCAAGATCAAGCCGCGCGGCAATGAGAGTTACATCGCACTCGTCTGGCGCCGCCTGAAACGGTCCTGGACCGGCATGGCCGGGCTCATCCTGGTCGCGTTTCTGGTGCTGCTGGCGGTGTTTGCCGACTTCTTCGCACCGATGGATCCCAAGGTGACCGATGTCGGCTTCGCCCCGCCGCAGATGATGAGCTTCCATGACAAGGACGGCAACTTCGTCTTCCAGCCACGCGTCTATGCCCTGGCGGATTCGGAAGACCTCGACCCGGTCACCTTCCAACCCGTCGTCGGGCCGGACTACGACCATCCGCGGCTGCTCGGCTTCTTCGTCAAGGGAGCGGAGTACAGACTGCTCGGCCTGCTTCCCGCGAACCGGCACTTCTTCGGCTCGACCGACGGCCAGCCGGTGCACTTCCTTGGCACCGACAAATTCGGTCGCGATGTGCTGGCTCGTGCGATCTATGGTTCGCGCATCTCGTTGATGATCGCATTGACCGTGGTCTTCATCGTCACCGTGATCGGCACGACGGTCGGCATGGTGTCGGGCTATTTCGGCGGCACATTCGACGTCTGGGTCCAGCGCTTCGTCGAACTGGTGCTCGCGTTTCCGCAATTGCCGCTTTATCTGGCGCTGACCTCGCTGGTTCCGGTGACGGCGCCGACGAATGTCTTCCTGGCCTTCGTGATCGTTGTCATGTCGGCACTCGGCTGGGCGCAGATGTCGCGCGAAGTGCGCGGCAAGACCCTGGCACTGGCGCGGATTGATTACGTTCGTGCGGCGATGGCGGTCGGCGCCACAGATGGCCGCATCATCATGCAACACATTTTTCCAAACGTGATGAGCCACGTGATCGTTGCGGTCACGTTGGCAATCCCCAGCGTGGTTCTGCTCGAATCCTTCCTCGGTTTTCTCGGCTTCGCGGTGAAGCCGCCGCTGATCTCCTGGGGCCTGATGCTGCAAGACACCGCGACGTATTCGGTCATCGGCACCTATCCCTGGATCCTCTCACCGGTCGGCTTCGTGCTTGTCACCGTCTTCGCGTTCAACGCGCTTGGCGATGGACTGCGCGATGCGGTCGATCCTTATTGAGCATGAGATGATGCAACACGCGCTCGTCAAATCCTTCGCACCGCCTGTCCGGCTCGACCATGACGGCCGTTCGGAAAACCCGGTCATTGATGCCCGCAACATCGCCGTCGATTTCAAGGTCGAACACGGCATGATCGAAGCCGTCAAGGACATCTCCTTCCAGCTCTATCGCGGCGAGACGATCGCCATTGTCGGCGAGTCGGGATCGGGCAAGTCGGTGACGGCGCGCACCGTCATGGGACTGTTGTCGAAGCGCGCAGTCGTGTCGCCGAAATCGACTGTCGAATACAACGGGGCCAACATCCTGAAATTTTCCGAGCGTGCGCGGCGCAAACTGCGCGGCGACCGCATCTCGATGATCTTTCAGGAGCCGATGAGTTCGCTTAACCCGATCTACACGATCGGAAGCCAGATCGTCGAGGCGATACGGGTGCATCGCAAGATGAGCCGCAGGCAGGCCGAAGCAAGAGCGCTCGAGCTGCTGCAGCAGGTACAGATTCCTGAGCCCCAGGCGCGGCTGAAACAATACCCGCACCAGCTTTCCGGCGGCCAACGCCAGCGTGTGATGATCGCCATGGCGCTGGCCAACGATCCCGATGTGCTGATCGCCGATGAGCCGACGACGGCGCTCGACGTCACGGTTCAGGCGCAGATCCTCAATCTCATCCGAAACCTGCAGAAGAAACTGCGCATGGCGGTGATCCTGATCACGCATGACCTGACCGTGGTGCGGCAGTTCTCCGACTATGTCTACGTCATGCAGCATGGGGAGATGCGCGAGCACAATGTGACGGAGAAGCTGTTCGCCAATCCGCAGCATCCCTACACCTGTCACCTGCTTGCCTCCGAGCCGCGCGGCCAGGCAAATCCGTTGCCGGAAGGCGCCGACGTTATTCTTGAAGCTAGGAATGTGCGCGTCTCCTTCATGCTGCGGCATGGCACGTTCATGAGGCCGGACCTGCGCGAACTCGTTGCCGTCGACAGCCTCAGCCTGACCCTTCGACGGCACGAGACGCTGGGTCTCGTTGGGGAATCCGGATCGGGCAAGACCACCTTCGGCGAGGCGTTGCTCAGGCTCAACACCACCGACAGCGGCGAGATCTATTTCGATGGCCAGCCGATCCATGGCTGCTCGCGGGCGCAGATGCGGCCGTTGCGGTCGCGCATGCAGGTCGTCTTCCAGGATCCGTTCTCGTCGCTCAACCCGCGCATGACGATCGGCCAGATCATCGAGGAAGGGCTGGTCGTCAACCGCATGGGCGCCACCAGGAACGATCGGATCGAGCGGGTGCGCGAGGCGCTGATCAGCGCCGGCATGCCCGGCGATATCCTCTCGCGCTTCCCGCACGAGTTTTCCGGCGGCCAGCGCCAGCGTATTGCGATTGCCCGCGCCGTCGCGCTCGAACCGGAATTCATCGTACTCGACGAGCCAACATCGGCGCTGGATCTCTCGGTCCAGGCGCAGATCATCGAATTGCTGCGCAAGCTGCAGCGCGAACGGGGCCTGAGCTACATCTTCATCTCGCACGACCTCAAGGTCGTGCGGGCGCTGTGCCACCGCGTCATCGTCATGCAGCACGGCAAGATCGTCGAAGAGGGGCCGGTCGACGAAGTCCTGTCCCATCCCAAGACCGCTTACACCGAACGGCTGGTCAAAGCCGCTTTCGAGGTAGCCTAATTGCTTATGCCGGAGGTTGTTGTGGCAAGAAATCCCAAGGTCGCTTTCATCGGAGCTGGCTCGACGGTGTTCATGAGGAACATCGTCGGCGACATATTGCAGCGTCCGGCTTTATCCGGCTCGACGATCGCGCTGATGGACATCAATCCGCAACGGCTCGAGGAAAGCGCAATCGTCGTCGGCAAGCTGATCTCGACGCTTGGCGTAAAGGCCAAAGCCGAAACCTATTCGGACCAGCGCAAGGCGCTGGCGGGCGCCGATTTCGTCGTCGTCGCCTTCCAGATCGGCGGCTACGAGCCCTGCACGGTAACCGATTTCGAAGTTCCGAAGAAATACGGGCTGCGCCAGACCATCGCCGATACGCTCGGTGTTGGCGGCATCATGCGAGGCTTGAGAACCGTGCCGCATCTCTGGAAGATCTGCGAGGACATGCTCGCGGTCTGCCCGCAGGCGATCATGCTGCAATATGTCAACCCGATGGCGATCAACACCTGGGCGATCGCGGAGAAATACCCCGACATCAAGCAGGTCGGCCTCTGCCATTCGGTGCAAGGTACGGCGATGGAACTGGCGCATGATCTCGATATTCCCTACGAGGAGATTCGCTACCGCTCGGCCGGCATCAATCACATGGCCTTCTACCTGAAGTTCGAGCATCGCCAGCCGGACGGCTCCTACCGCAATCTCTATCCGGATCTGCTGCGCGCCTACAGCGAAGGGCGGGCGCCGAAGCCGGGATGGAATCCGCGCTGCCCGAACAAGGTGCGCTACGAGATGCTGAAGCGCCTCGGTTACTTCGTCACCGAGAGCTCCGAACATTTCGCGGAATACACGCCCTATTTCATCAAGGACGGGCGCGAGGATCTGATCGAGAAGTTCGGTATCCCGCTCGACGAATACCCGAAGCGCTGCATCGAGCAGATCGATCGCTGGAAGGGGCAAGCGGAAGCCTATCGCTCGGCTGACAAGATCGAAGTGGAGCAGTCGAAGGAATATGCGTCCTCGATCATGAACTCGGTCTGGACCGGCGAGCCGTCGGTGATCTACGGCAACATCCGCAACAATGGCTGCATCACGTCATTGCCGTATAATTGCGCGGCCGAGGTGCCATGCCTCGTCGACGCCTCCGGCATTCAACCCACGTTCATTGGCGACCTGCCGGTGCAGCTCACCGCGCTGATCCGCACCAATATCAACGTCCAGGAGCTGACGGTCCAGGCGCTGATGACCGAGAACCGCGAGCACATCTATCACGCGGCGATGATGGACCCGCACACGGCGGCCGAGCTCGACCTCGACCAGATATGGTCGCTGGTCGATGATTTGCTGGTTGCGCATGGCGACTGGTTGCCGGCATGGGCGCGTGGAGCGCGCAGCGTTCGGGCAGCCTGAGGCGCAGGGCTGTCTATTTCACTCGCCTATGCCGACCATAGGGCCGGCTTTGAAAGCGGAGCGGCGTTGCCGGCAGATGTTTCGAAATCAAAGAGCTTCTGCGTCACGAGTGCAGCCGCCCCTCTTGCCCAGGAATTGTCCTCCCAGTCCAGCAGCATTGGTGGTGCCGCGCGAAAGGTATTTTTCCCAAGCGTCAGCCGCATTGGGCCAAACAGCGCATCGCCAAACGACACGGCTTCACCACCGACGACAATGACCTCCGGGTCGGTGATGTTGACAAGATTGGCGAGATGCCGGCCGATGCCATGTCCCGCTTCCTCGAGAATGGCGACGGCTCGCGGTTCGCGGTCTGCCAAGGCTGCCATAAGGCTGACTTTGCTATCCGTTTCGTTGTGCCCCGTGGCTTCGCGCCAGGTGCGCAGGATCGCCGGCTCGGCGTAATAGGCCATCAAGCAGCCGCGCTTTCCGCACTCGCAAAGGCGGCCGTTCTCCTCATATGAGGTGTGGCCGAACTTGCCGGCGGCACCGTTCGCGCCGCGATAGAGTTTGCCATCGAAGACGAGCGCGCAGCCGATTCCGACGCCGATCGCCAGCACAGCCATATTGCGGTGCTGGCGTCCCAGGCCGAAGAGTTGCTGGGCAATGGCATAGGCATTGGTGTCGTCCTCAAGCCACACGGGGACGTCTACCAGTTCGGCCAGCATCGGGCCAAGGGGAACGTTGTCCCAGTTGTAGCGATTGCTGCGGATACACACAGCCTTCTGGTTGTCTATGACGCCAGGCATTGAAATGCCGATCCCGGCAAGCTTGGCAGCGGGCCGATCGACAATGGAAATCAGCTCCGGTACCGCCTTGGCCAAGGTCGCTATGATGTGGTCGGGATCGCTGTCCGAGAGCTTGACGCGCAGAGAGCCCAGCGGATTGGTCGCAAGATCGGTGACCACGCATTCGACCGATCCGACCATCAGCTTGAAACCTATGGCAAGGCCGTTGGCATAGTTGATATCCACCGGGATAGGGCGGCGCCCAGCCGAGCCCACGACTGTCTTGCCTTCGATCAGCAGGCCATCCTCGATGAGGTCGGCCACGACGAAGGTGACCGCTGCCGGACTAAGGCCGGTAACTGACGCAATGTCGGCCCGGCTGCGCGCTCCTTCCTGCCGCAAGAGATTGAGGATCAGTCTGCGGTTCATCGCCCGAGTCGTGCTCGGGTCACCCTTGAGCTTCACGGATCCGCTTTCTTAATTTTGTAAATTAATTATTGCCTCTCGAGAAAACATATGCATAAGTTTGCCCGACTGTTCAACACCCGAACCGGGGGTCAGCGAAATTAATCCGGTTAGCAATGTCACCGCGCTCTGAAGGAGCGGGCAAACATATTCCCTTGCCCGGGAGGTGAGCCGTGCCGTTGAGAAGAACAACCGCGCCGGCCGGTGTGCCAGTAGAGAATTGACAACACGGGAGGAGTAACAATGACGTTCAAGTGGATTGAAAAGCCGTCGACGCGGCGCAATTTCCTGAAGGGAGCTGGGGGGATTTCCGCTGGAGCCCTCGCGGGCTTCCCGATGCCGGCACTCAGCCAGTCGAGCGAAGTCACCATCATTTCCGACGAAAACAATGCCGATGCCCTGCGGATCTTGCGGCGCATCGCGGCCGACTTCGAGAAGCAGTCCGGCACCAAGGTTGTGATCAACAATATGGATCACGAGGCCCACAAGACCGCGATCCGCAACTACCTTGTCGCCGGCGCGCCGGATGTCTGCTTCTGGTTCTCCGGAAACCGCATGCGCGCCTTCGTCACTCGCGGCCTGTTCGACGACATTTCGGATCTGTTCGAGAAGGAAAAGTACAAGGACGTGCTGGGTGCCACGACCGGTGCCGTCACTGTCGACGGCAAGCAGTATGGCCTGCCGACTGGCGGCACGATGTGGGGCATGTTCTATCGCAAGGACGTCTTTGCCGAGCACGGACTGACGGTGCCGGCGACCTGGGACGAATTCCTTGCTTACGGCCAGAAGTCCAAGGCTGCCGGCCTTATTCCCGTCAGCATCGGCACCAAGGAACTCTGGCCGGCGGCCGGATGGTTCGACCAGATGAACCTGCGGATCAACGGTCTCGACAAGCACTTTGCCTTGATGAATGGCAAGATGGCTTACACCGACCCGGCGCTGACGCCTGTTTTCGACCACTGGGAAGAGCTGATCAAGCAGGGTTTCTTCACACCGGATCAGACGTCGTTCGGCTGGCAGGAGGCCGGCGCCTTCCTCGCCCAGAAGAAGGCCGGCATGATGAACCTCGGTGCCTTCGTGAAAGCTACTTTCCCTGAGCAGGATCTCGAGCAGCTGACATTCGCCCCTTTCCCGAAGATTGACGGCGCCCTCGACCGCTACGAAGAATTCTCGGTCAATTCGGTCCACATCCCGGCCAACGCCAAGAACAAGGCGGGTGCCCGCGAGTTCCTCGAGTTCTTCTACCAGCCGGAAAATTTCGGCCCTTATCTGGAACCCGGCGGCAACGTTCCGCCGCGCAACGACCTTCCGGCCAGCAAGGACCCGCTGGTCAACGCGGCTGTGGAAAGCCTGAAGACGGTGGCCGGCACGTCGCAATATTACGACCGTGACACCGATCCCGACATGGCCCAGGCCGGCCTGGTCGGCTTCCAGGAATTCATGGCCAAGCCGGAGCGCCGGGACGCCATTCTTCAGCGTCTCGAGGGAACCCGTCGCCGGATCTTCAAGATCTAGCGCCTCCCAGCGGAGGGGAGCGGGGTTCGTACTCTGCTCCCTGATGCTTTCCGTGAATGAGGTCTCCCAAAATGACGAAGCTTTGGCGCCGCCATCGCTGGTGGCTGACACCGACACTTCTGATCCTGCCAGCCGCTGTGCTGTTTTCCGTCGTCATTCTGGCATCTGCGGTCGAGAGCCTGTGGATCAGCCTGCACGAATGGGACGGCTTCAGCCCGATGGTCTGGATCGGCCTCGGCAACTACCGCGAACTGTTTGCCGACCCGCAGTTCTATGTTTCGCTGAAGAACAATCTGATCTGGTTGGTGATGTTCATGCTGGCGCCGCCGCTCGGCCTCGCCATCGCGCTGCTCGTCAACCAGAAAATCCGCGGCATGCGCCTGCTCAAATCGCTGTTCTTCATTCCGCTGGTGCTGGCTTCGGTTGCCGTCGGCGTTGTCTTCACCTGGGTCTATACGCCGGAATTCGGACTTCTCGCCCTGATCTTCCGCACCTTCGGCGCGACCGCCCCGGCAGTGCTGTCGGATGAAAACTTCGTCACCTTCGCCGTCGTGATCGCAGCGTTGTGGCCGCAGATCGCCTTCTGCATGGTGCTCTATCTCGCCGGCCTCAACAATCTCAGCGAGGACCTGATCGGCGCCGGGCGGGTCGACGGCGCCAGGGGCTGGAACATGCTGCGCCACATCGTGTTGCCGCAGCTGACGCAGGTCACCTTTATCGCCATCGCCGTCACCGTCGTCGGCGCACTGCGTTCCTTCGACATGGTCTCGGTGATGACCAGCGGCGGCCCCTTCGGTTCGTCCGAGGTGCTTGCCTATCAGATGTTCGAGCAGTCCATATTTTCCTACCGCTTCGGCTATGGCGCGGCCATTGCCTCGGTGCTGTTCGTGATCATGGCGGTCTTCATCGCCTGGTACCTGGCGCGGATGATCCGCGCCGATGAAAGAGGCGGCTGATGTTTCCCCGCCCGATTCCCGAGACTGCTATTTGGCAGCGCGGCCTCTATGTCGTGCTGGTGGTCGGCATCCTGATTGTCTGGCTGGCGCCGCTCTTTGCCATCATCCTTACCTCGTTCCGCTCTACGCAGGATGTAATGGGCGGCAATCTGTGGGGCTGGCCGACCCAATTCGGCCTGGTCGACAACTACACGGCGGTCTTCACCCAGACACCGATGGCCCGCTACTTCCTCAACAGCCTGACGATCACCATTCCCTCGGTGATCGGCGTTCTCATCTTGAGCACGCTCGCCGGGTTCGTGCTCGCCCGTTACCGGTTTCGCGGCAACATGCTCGTCTTCGCCCTGTTCGTCGGCGGAAACTTCCTGCCGCACCAGATCATGATGATCCCGGTGCGCGATCTCATGGTGCGGCTCAACCTCTACGACACGATGGCGGCCCTGATCATCTTCCACATCGCCTTCCAGACCGGGTTTGCGACACTGTTCATGCGCAACTTCATCGCCGCCTTGCCGGGAGAACTGTTTCAGGCCGCCAGGGCCGAGGGCGCGACGCCGTTTCAGACATTGGTACATGTCGTGGTCCCATTGGTGCGGCCGGCTCTCGCGGCGCTGGCCATCCTGCTCTTCACCTTTATCTGGAACGATTATTTCTGGGCGGTCGTGCTCACCATCAGCGATACCGTCAAACCGGTAACCGCCGGCCTCGCCAACCTGCGCGGCGAATGGGTCTCGGCCTGGAACCTGATCTCGGCTGGCACCATAGTCGTGGCTTTGCCGCCGGTTGCCATGTTCTTCCTAATGCAGAAGCACTTCATCACCGGCCTCACCATGGGAGCGGTCAAGGGATGAGCGACCATGGCTTCAAGGCGTCGCCCACCCGACCCGAAACTGATTTCGCAAGCAGGGCTCCATGACCAGTCTTGAACTCCGGCAGATACAAAAGAATTATGGCAGCTACCACGCGCTGCGCGGCATCGATCTCAGCGTCGAACAGGGCGAGTTCATTGTCACCGTCGGGCCGTCCGGCTGTGGCAAGTCAACGCTGTTGAAGATCATCGCCGGGCTTGAAACCGTCTCGACCGGTAAGATTTTGATCAACGGCCGTGATCTCACCACCACCGAGCCGGGTGAGCGCGGCATTGCCATGGTCTTCCAGTCCTATGCGCTTTACCCGCATATGACCGTCGCCGAGAACATGGGTTTCGGCCTGCGCATGGCGCATCGCCCCAAGGCCGAGATCGATGCCGCCGTGCTGCGAGCCGCCAAGATCCTTCGCATTACCGACCAGCTCGACAAGCGGCCGAAACAGCTTTCCGGCGGCCAGCGTCAGCGTGTGGCCATCGGCCGTGCCATAACCCGCTCGCCCGACGTGTTCCTGTTCGACGAACCGCTATCCAACCTTGACGCAGCGCTGCGCACGCAGATGCGCGTCGAGCTTTCCGATCTGCACGCCAGGCTCGGCGCCACCATGGTCTATGTCACGCACGACCAGACCGAGGCGATGACAATGGCGAGCCGTATCGTCGTGCTCAATCGCGGCTCGGTCGAGCAGGTGGGCGCTCCGCTCGAACTCTATCGCAATCCGGCCAACCTTTTCGTCGCGGGCTTCCTCGGCGCACCCCGGATGAATTTTTTCGAAGTGACCGTCGCCGCTGTCTCCGGCGGCGCCGCCACGCTGTCGACCGCCGGTCTTTCTCCTTTGACTGTCGAACTGACGGAAGCGGCATCCGTACAGGTCGGCGATAGGGTGACGATGGGGATTCGGCCGGAGAGCATCAGCTTGGCCGCGGAAGGGACAGCGAGTTTTGCAGGACGGGTGCGGCTGGTCGAGCATCTCGGCCGCGAGACCATCCTCTATGCCGACGCCGGCCCGCTGCAATGCGTCAGTTCTGAAAGCGGCAGCGGCAACGTCACCGTCCAGATCGGCCATGCGAGCGCCGTCGCTGCCGATGCGACCGTCGGCTTCAAGGTCGAGCCGCGTGACGTCTATCTCTTTTCCTCTGTCGATGAGCGGACAATCAGTGCCCGCAAACCCACCATCACCGACTGATCTGCAGGAGTATCCTTCGTGAACAAGACTTCAAGAGGCCGCGCCCTGTCGGTCTGGCGCACGATCCAGACCGACCGCTTTCTGGTCGGCGCGCCGCATTACCCCGAGCATGTGGACGAGAGTTACTGGGACAATGACGCCAGGCGCATGGCCGAGGCCGGCTTCAACGTCGCCCGCCTCGGCGAATTCGCCTGGCACATTTTCGAACCGCGTGAAGGCACCTTCGATTTCGACCTGTTCGACCGGGCAATCGAGGGCCTCGCGCGTCACGGCGTCAACACGATCCTGTGCACGCCGACCGCCACCCCGCCGCGCTGGCTGACCGCAAAGCATCCGGAAATCCTGCGGCTTGATGGAAATGGCCGGTCGATGGGCCACGGCTCGCGCCAGTATGCCGACACCAGCAGCCCGGTGTTTCGCGACTATAGCCGCAGGATCACCAACGCGATGGCGGACCACTACCGCGACAACGCAAATGTCATTGGCTGGCAGACCGACAACGAACTCAACACCAGCATGCCGGAATCCTATTCGCCGTCGGCATTGAAGGAATTCCAGGCTTACCTCCAGGAAACCTACCAGACGATAGACAGGCTGAACTTCGCCTGGGGTGGCGATTTCTGGGCGACGGCTTACGGCGATTTCCGCGAAATTGTCTTCCCGCTGGATTTTTCCCCGTCCTTTCCCGGTCCCGGTCACCTCCAGGACTACCACCGTTTTCTCGCCTTTTCGACAGCACGGTTCCAGCACGACCAGGTCGAGATCCTGAGAAAAGCGAATGCCAGTTGGTTCATCTTCCACAATCTCGGCGGATTGCGTGACATCGACTTTCGCGGCCAATTCTCCACCGATCTCGACTTCGTCGGCTACGACATCTATCCGTTCCTCTATGACGAGTTCTTTCGCCTCGGCAATCACGCCAAGATCCAGGCGCTGCATCTCGACATCTGCAGGGGATTTTCCGGCAACTACATAGTGCCGGAACAACAGTCGGGTTTTGGCGCCCAGCCGGGCTTCTGCACGCTGACGCCGGAGCCAGGCGAAATGCGACGCATGGCGATGTCGTCGGTTGCGCGTGGCGCCGATGGGATCATGTTCTTCCGCTGGCGTCCCGCACATTTCGGCGCCGAGATATACTGGATGGGCATCATAGACCATGATGATGTCGCTCGCCGCCGCTATGACGAAGCCAGGCAGTTCGCCACCGAGATGACGGCGCTTAAAGACAAGATCCTGGGCACCCATGTGCGGATGGATGTCGGCATCGCCGGCTCGGACTTCGACAATCAGGAAGCCCACAAGACCTTCCCCATCGGCCTGCCAAGTCCGCAGGATGATGCAATCTTGCTGCATCAGTATTGCTATGACCGCGGCATCGCCTGCGGCTTCATCCACCCGGAAGACGATCTGTCGAAGCTCAAGGTGTTCTACGTGCCGCATTGGGTGATCTGGAAGGACAGCTGGACCGAGCGGCTGCAAGTCTTTGCCGAAAATGGCGGTACCGTCATCATCGGCGCGCGCACTGGAACCCGCGACGAAAACAACCACGTCATCCGCGAGACAGCGCCGGGCCGGTCGCTGTCGAAGTTGACCGGCGTTCGCGTCGAGGATTTCGGGCGGCTGGCGGCACCTGGGGCCAATGGCCTGTTCAATACGATGTCGCGCTCCGGCGGGCTCGTCATTCCTCCCGACAGACCGGCCGAATCCAGCCGCCGTATCCGTCGTTTTACCGTCGGAAACCACGAGTTCGATGCCGGTTATTTCTATGAGAACCTCGCAGTCGAACCGGAAGTCGAAATTGTAGGGGTTTGGTCGAACCGCTACGCGGCAGGAACGCCTGCAATTACCTCCCGCGCCGTCGGCAAGGGCCGTGTGCTCTATGTCGGCACTTATCTAACCCCGGAGCTGACAGCTCAACTCGCTAAGCGCACTTTCGTGGATGCGAATGTGGAGCCTCTGGTTCCGGATCTGCCGGACGGCGTCGAGGTCACGATGCGCGAGAATGACGAACGCCGGCTGCTGTTCGTGCAAAACATCAAAGACACGCCCGTTGCCGTAACCGGCGTTCCCTTCGGCAGCAACCTGCTCGATAGCCAAGGACCTGTCTCCGGAGTGTTGACGCTGGACGGCTATGGCTGCGCTGTCCTCGAATTGATCTGAGCATTGTCGCGGACGTTAGCGATACGAAACCTGAGCACTCTTTGATCCTGGAATTCGACCGGCATCGGCAGCACGCCGGCATCGATCCATATCGAACCGGCGCTTTGACGTGCGCAAGGAACGGCCGGCGAACTGCTGTTGCTCCCATTCAACGACGGCAGTTACACTACCGGCGCGACCATCGGAGCCGATGGCGGCATCTCGTTTCATCCTTGTGAGCGCCATGAATTTCGACATTTCCGTCCGAACCGAGGCCTTCCGCAGCCGGATCGCCGATTTCGTCGAGCGCGAAATCCTGCCGCTCGAGGCTGACAAGGCTTGCTATGACGGCCATGGCAATATTGCACTGCCGCTGCTTGAAACGCTGCGCGGCAAGGCGAAAGCAGCCGGCCTGTGGTGCCTGCAGCTCAAACCCGAGACCGGCGGGGCCGGCCTTTCCAAGGTGGATATGGCCGTCTGCTATGAAGAGATGAACCGCTCGATCTTCGGTCCGGTCGTGTTCAATTCCGCGGCCCCCGACGATGGCAATATGATGATGCTGGAACGGTTGGGAACGCCTGAGCAGAAGCAAAGATGGCTGAAACCGATCGTCGAGGGCAAGGTGCGCTCGGCCTTTGCAATGACGGAACCGCACCCGGGCGGCGGCTCCGACCCGTCGATGATCATGACCAGAGCCGAACGGCGTGGCGACAGATATGTCGTCACAGGCCGCAAATGGTTCATCACCGGCGCGCAAGAGGCGAGCCACTTCATTCTCATTGCGCGCACTTCGGACGATCCGCGTCACGGCCTTTCGGCCTTGCTGTTCCACAAGGACCAGCCGGGCTGGCGGATCGTGCGGCGCATCGAAATCATGGGACCGGAAGAACATGGCGGCCATTGCGAGCTGGAGTTCGACGGCCTGGAAGTCCCGGTCGAGGACGTGCTTGCCGGCGAAGGCAGCGGCCTCCGGGTTACCCAGGTCCGGCTCGGTCCGGCGCGGCTCACCCATTGCATGCGCTGGCTCGGTCTTGCCAAGCGCTGCATCGAGATCGCGCGCGCCTATGCCGCCGAGCGTAGCGGTTTCGGGCAGCTTTTGGCCGACCGTGAGAGTATCCAGCTGTTGCTCGGCGACCTTGCCATGCGCATCGAGATCGGGCGGCTGCTGGTGATGAAGGCGGCCTGGGAGCTCGATCGCGGTGGCTTTGCCCGCAAGGAGGTCTCCATGGCCAAGATCCAGGTCGCCAACGTGCTGCATGACGCCGCCGACGTGGCGATCCAGATCAACGGCGTCCGCGGCTATTCGAAAGACACTGTACTCGAATGGATCTACCGCTACGCCCGCCAGGCTCGCCTGGTCGACGGCGCCGACGAGGTCCACAAGATGGTGCTCAACCGCTTTCTCAACGAGGAAGGTGTGGGCTTCTGGCGCTGGCATGTCGAAGCCGGCAGACAAGACGAAACAGGTCGCGGCGGGAACCGCTGAGCCGGCAATGAGGATGGATTTCGATCCGGTACGCCTGGAGGATTTTCTGAGAGCGCATTTTGGCGATGGCCAAATGTCGCTTGAGCGGATCGTCGGCGGCCAATCCAACCCGACCTACTTCGTCGACTATGGCGGCCGCCGCATGGTTCTGCGCAAGAAACCTCCGGGACCGATCCTGCGCGGCGCTCATGCGGTCGATCGCGAGTACCGGGTGATCGAGGCGCTAGCATCGACAAAGGTGCCGGTGCCGCGGCCGGTGCTCTATCACGACGGCGACGAGCCGCTCGGCACGCCGTTCTATCTGATGCCGCGGCTCGACGGCCGGGTGTTCCACGATGGCGCGTTGCCGGGACTGGCGCCGGACGAGCGGCGCGGCATCTATTTCGGCATGGCCGAGGCGCTGGCAAAGCTGCACGCAGTCCGGCCGGAAGAGGTTGGGCTCGGCGACTATGGCCGTCCCGGGAACTATTTTGAGCGACAGATCGCGCGCTGGACCAGACAGTTGCGGGAATCGCCGAGTGAGCGCATTACCGCGCTCGAAGCCGTCGCCGAATGGCTGCCGCGACATCTTCCGCCAGATGACGGCCACGTTTCGATCGCGCATGGCGATTTCCGTCTCGGCAATCTCATCTTCCATCCCGAGCGGCCCGAGGTGATCGGCATACTCGACTGGGAGTTATCGACCCTCGGCCATCCGCTTGCTGATCTCGGCTTCTGCTCGATGCCCTGGCATTCCTCATCGGACGAATATGGCGGCATCCTCGGCCTTGATCAGGCAGCCCTCGGGATTCCGACACAGCGCGAATTCCTCGATCATTACTTCGCCCACGCCGTGCCGACGGCGCCGCTCCAGCGGTTCCATCTGGTGTTTGCCATGTTCCGCTTTGCCGTGATCTTCGTCGGCATCGCCGACCGCGTGCTGGCCGGCAGCGCGGTTGCGGCCGATGCGGCCGACGTGGCACCCCTGGCCGGCCGTTTTGCTGCACGCGCCATGGAAGTCATCGACGGCGCGCGGCCGTGGTGACGCGAGGCTGGCAATCAGCTGAGCGAACCGCACGCGATAACGCTGTTCAGTTCATGCGAACTTCCGGTTCGGCAAGCAGTGGAATCTCCAGGCCACGCCGCAAGCCGGTCGCCACGACCGATACCCTGAATTTTCCGGCGAGTGCCTTGTCGAAGATGGCGCCGACGATGATGTCGGCATCGTTGTCGACCTCCTCGCGGATGCGGGTAGCGGCTTCGTCGACCTCGAACAGCGTCATGTCCATGCCGCCCGATATCGAGACAAGGACGCCCTTGGCGCCCATCATCGAAGCTTCGTCGAGCAGCGGGTTGGCGATTGCCGCTTCCGCTGCCTTCTTGGCACGGCCTTCTCCGGCGGCTTCGCCGGTTCCCATCATGGCGCGGCCCATGTCGCGCATCACTGACTTCACATCGGCGAAGTCGAGATTGATCAGGCCTTCCTTGACGATCAGATCGGTGATGCAGCCGACACCCGCATAGAGGACCCGGTCGGCCATGGCGAAGGCGTCGGCGAACGTGGTTCTGGCGTCGGCGATCCTGAACAGGTTCTGGTTGGGAATGACGATGACGGTATCGGCGCTTTCGCGCAGGCGCTCGATGCCCTCATCGGCAGCGTACATGCGGCGCCTGCCTTCGAAGACGAATGGCTTGGTGACGACGGCAACGGTCAGTATTCCGGCTGCCCGCGCTGCCTGTGCTATAACAGGCGCGGCACCAGTGCCGGTTCCGCCTCCCATGCCGGCGGTCACGAAGCACATGTGCGTTCCAGCAAGGTGATCCATGATCTCGTCGATGGATTCCACGGCCGCGGCACGGCCGACCTCGGGCAGGGACCCGGCGCCGAGACCTTCGGTGATATGAGCGCCCAACTGGATCAGCCTCGTTGCCTTCGACATGGCAAGGGCCTGGGCATCGGTGTTGGCGACGATGAATTCCGCGCCCTGCAGGCCTTCGGCGATCATGTTGTTGACGGCGTTGCCGCCGCCGCCGCCGACCCCGACGACGGTGATCTTGGGCCTCATCTCCGAGATTACCGGCCTCGTCGCGGTGTTCATTGCCGTTCTCCCTGGATACGCCGAGTGGTCGCTGGAAGCTTGTCCCGGGCGCACTGCGAAAACTCTGAACCGGGCAGTGCGAATCAGGACAGCCCCAGAATGCAGGGAATCAGAGCGCGGAGCGGGCTGCAAGTGCGCGATGTGCCTCATAGGCGACTTGCGTCTGAAAGTTCACGCAATGCGCCTTGATACAGTGCAGATCGCGGCGCGGGGCGCCGCACGCTACAACTTCGGCGCGAGGCACTGCGCGACGTGGTCGGCAATCGTCAGGCAGGAGGTCAGGCCGGGGCTTTCGATGCCGAACAGGTTGACCAGGCTATCCACGCCGTGCACCGCCACGTCCTGGACGACGAAGTCGGCATTGGCCTCACCGGGACCGGACAGTTTTGGCCGGATGCCGCTGTAAGCGGGTTGCAGGCTGCCATCGGCCAGGTCCGGCCAGTATTTGCGGATCTCGCTGTAGAAGCGCTCGCCACGAGCCGGGTCGACGCGGTAGTCGAGTTGATCGATCCATTCGACGTCCGGCCCGAAGCGGGCGACGCCATCAAGGTCGAGTGTCAGATGAACACCGAGCCCGCCGGGTTCGGGCACCGGATAGACCAATCGCGAGAACGGCGCCCGTCCGGCCGCCGAAAAATAATTGCCCTTGGCATAATGGAGCTTTGGCACCAATTGCTGATTGAGCCCTTCAAGCGAACCGGCAAGTGCTGCGGCGCCAAGCCCGGCGGCATTGACGAAACGCGGAGTGGCGATCTCGAAGCGCTCGCCGCCGGCAGCGTCCACCGTCTCGAGCACGACGCGGCCTGCTTCGATGCGGCCGGAGGCGATGCGCGTGTTGAGACTAAGTGCCGCCCCGTGCTCCTCGGCGTCGCCCAACAGGGCGAGCATCAGGGCATGGCTGTCGATGATGCCGGTGGCGGGCGACAGCAGCGCCGCCGTGCACTTAAGGCTGGGCTCCAGCGTATGCGCCTCGGCTTCGCTCAAGCGCAACAGGTCGCCGGCGCCGCAAGCGCGTGCATTGGCCCGGATTGAGGCGAGCACCGGCTCCTGTTCGGCACTTGTGGCAACGATGAGCTTGCCGCAGCGCGCGTGTGGGACCGCCCGCTCCTCGCAATAGCGATAGAGTCTTTCCCGGCCGGCCACGCAGAACCGGGCTTTCAGCGATCCAACCGGATAGTGGAGGCCGGCATGGATGACCTCGGAATTGCGCGAGCTTGTCCCGGTGCCGATAGCGTTCTCGGCTTCCAGGACCAGCGTATCGATGCCGCGCTGCGCCATCTCTCGCGTGATCGCCAGGCCAACAACGCCGGCGCCGGCGACAATGCAGTCGACATGGTCCACGGTTAGGTCAAGCCGAAGTTCTGCATGCGTCCATCCATCCGCTGGCCCTGCCGAAAGCGCTTGACACTATACCGTTCGAGAAAGATGCATCAAACGGCATAACGCACGGGGACCTGCCGAGCCGGACCGGCGGCAGGATTGTTCCGCGTCAGCATCAGGAGCCGTCATGGACGCACGACCGAATTCACCCGAAGCCCGCGACATAAGCTTTCACATGCATGGCTATACGAATGCGCGCAAGCATCAGGAGTCGGGGCCGCTCGTCATCGAGAAGGGCGACGGCATCTATGTCGAGGACCTTGCCGGCAACCGCTATATCGAGGCGATGGCGGGGCTCTGGAGCGTCGCGGTCGGCTTTTCGGAGAAGCGGCTGGTCGATGCGGCAGTACGGCAAATGTCGAAGCTGCCTTACTATCACGATTTCGGCTCCAAATCGCATTCGCCGCTGATCGATCTCGCCGAGAGACTGGTGCAGATGGCGCCGGTGCCGATGAGCAAGGCGTATTTCACCAATTCCGGCTCCGAGGCCAACGATACGGCCATGAAGATGATCTGGTACCGGTCGAATGCGCTCGGCCAGCCGGCGCGCAAGAAGATCATCAGCCGCAAGAAGGGCTATCACGGCGTCACTATCGCCTCGGCGAGCCTGACCGGACTGCCCAACAACCACACTTCGTTCGATCTGCCGATCGCCAATGTGCTGCACACCTCGACGCCGCACCATTGGCGCGAGGCGCTGCCGGGTGAAAGCGAAGAGCTGTTTTCGACGCGGCTTGCCGACGAGCTGGAAAAGCTGATCCTGGCCGAAGGACCGGAAACCATCGCCGCCTTTTTCGGCGAACCGATCATGGGCGCCGGCGGCGTCATCGTTCCGCCGGCCGGCTACTGGGAGAAGATACAGGCGGTGCTATCGAGATACGACATCCTGCTCATCGCCGACGAGGTGATCTGCGGCTTTGGCCGAACAGGTGAGATGTTCGGCTCGCAGACCTTCGGCATCAGGCCCGACATCATGGTGTTATCGAAACAGATCTCTTCGTCCTACCTGCCGATCTCGGCCCTGCTGATCAATGACAAGGTATTCGAGCCGATCGCCGACGAAAGCAACCGTATCGGCACCTTCGGCCACGGTTTCACCGGCGGCGGCCATCCCGTTGCGGCAGCGGTCGCGCTCGAGAACCTGAAGCTGATCGAGGAGCGCGACCTTGTCGGCAATGCGCGTGCGGTCGGCGCGCATATGCAGAAGCGGCTGCGCACGCTCGCTTCGCACCCGCTTGTCGGCGAGGTGCGCGGCATCGGCCTGATTTCGGCGGTCGAACTGGTCGGCGACAAGGCAAACAAGGCGCCGTGGGGCACGGTTGGTGCCTTGGGCGGACTCGTCAACGGTTTCATGCAGCAGAACGGCGTCATCTCGCGCAATATGGGCGATGCGCTGGCTTTCTGCCCGCCGCTGATCATCACCGAGCCGCAGGTCGACCAGTTGATCGACGCGTTTGAACGGTCGCTCGAGGCTGCCGCCAAGCAGGTCCGATCGCAGAGCTGAATAGGCAAAGTCGATTTTGAAACCTGAAAACAAAAACGCCTCGGCGACGGCTGGCAGAAGGTTACCCTCCACACCGTTACTTTTAGTCTCCGTGCTTTGTTTTCGCAGATGAGCCGCTAAATCCTTCCAGTTCTTCGCCGATTCCTGAAAGTGCGTTGACGATCGTCGCCTCGATGTCGCCACGCTGTTTCTGGGGAATCAAGCCAAGTCCTTTTTGTATCGCTTCACGCCAATGTTTCCCCCTGTCCCACGCTTCCGAAAACGCGATGGCGAGATCGTCCTGGCGACGGGTAGCTTCCAGTGCCTCGACCAGAAGTGCTGCCTGGTGGACATCCTTTTCCCGCTTGCCCACGCCGTTTGCGTTGTTCTGTCGGCGCGAGGCAACGATCAGCTTGTGAACCGCATATCGTCCGGGCGACGGTACCACGACAGGCACTCCCGATCGATGCAGCAGCACAGTTCTGATTGGTTCGTGGATCAGGAAATCGAGAAACCGAAGAGGCTGCGCGGATGCACCGCCCAAAGACGGCATCGAGGTTGCATGATCGGCGTAGTCATCGCTGCCCGTATTCGGTGTAAGGAACTCGACCTTGTATCGGACTGCGTTCTCGAATTGCGTCGCGTGTCCGGGATCTGATCTGTGAGGGATTTCCCTGAAGGTTGGGTCGATCTCCCTCAAGATTTCGAGGATGGGCGGCAGGCTGTCCTCGACCGCGGCCGACGCGGAATGGAATAGGGCGAAGTCTGCATCGCCCGTCTGCAACGCTGCACCGGGCAGCTTCACGCCCAGATAGCCAGCGTAGGACTGAAAGGCGACTGTGCCGACCAGGACGCCGCGCAAGCGGAAGATGTCAGCCTTCCCCAGCGCCTCGACGACATCCCCGGTGAACCTTTCGGGCTCTGTTAGCCCTGCCTCGCGCACGAGCGTGGATACCAGCTTCCTGCGGGCGCGGAGGTCGTCCTTGATCTGACGGAAGGATTCGACGCGTTTTGCAATCTCGGGATCGCTGTCAGGCCCGACATACCGTCGCGTCTTCGTCGGCTGCGTTTCCTCGAAATACCAGTATACCTTGCCCTTGACGGGCACCTTGACGAGATTGCCCGTCGTAGGGAAATCCGTTTCGAAGGCTGCGTCCAAGGATCGCTGGACGAGTTCCGCATACATCGTGCGGTAAACGAGGTCGACCGTCTTCATGTCGGGCGGCTCCGGTTATAAGAAAAATGCGGTTCTCTTATAGCGGCATGACCTCAAGGGACGCAAGCGAGGTTATAAGAAAATCGCGAAAATCTTATAACGCAGGAGAGGGTCAGGAATCCTTGTTGCCGGCGTGCAGCCAAATCAGAATGGGTTTTGCTCATTCAGATAAACAAAGCCATCACGAAAACGCTGCTTGGATGTGGCGCTCGACCTCACCGCGTCCGCGAACGGCCCGAGCCTGTCATAGGCGTTTGTGGTCGACGCGCTATTTGGCGGCCGCATCCGGTACGACCACCAGCTTGCCGACGAAATCCTTGCCGATGAAATCCGCCTGTGCACGGTGGAAATCGGAGAGCCGGTAGACGCCGCCGACCAGCGGCCGGATTTTCTTGTCCTCGATGTAACGCACGATGCGGCGGAAATCCGCCCGCGTGCCTTGGCTCGAGCCATGCAGTTGGAGCTGTTTCAGGTACATGGTGCGCAGGTCGAGCTGGACGACCGGGCCGGCGATCGCGCCGGCCGTGGTGTAGCGGCCTTCGGGCCTCAAGATGCGCAAGAGGTCATTGAAGATGGCGCCGCCGACCAGATCGGCGACCACGTCGATTGGCCGCCCGCCGGTCGCCGCGCTGACGGCGGCCGGCAGATCGGCAACGCCACGGGTGATCACCGCCTCGGCGCCGATCTCACGCACGGCCTGTTCCTTGCCCTTGCCGGCAACCGCATAGGGAATGGCGCCGCGCGCCCGCGCCAGCTGCACGATGCCGGAGCCGACGCCGCCAGAGGCGCCGGTGACAAGCACACGCTCGCCGGCTTTCAATGCGGCGCGTTCCAGCATCTGCTCGCCGGTGAGATAGGCGCAGCAGAAAGTGGCAAGCTCGACATCGCTCAGATCGGTGTCGACGACATGGGCGTTTTCGGACGGTACTGCCTGGTATTCAGCATAGCCGCCGTCGCGGCCATGGCCCATATAGTCGATGTCGGCGAGTGAATCGTCGTCGCGATTGTAGATGGAGAAATCGACCATCACCCGCTCGCCGATGCGGGCCGGCGACACGCCGTCGCCGACGGCAATGATGTTGCCGACCGTGTCGGTGCCCTGGATGCGCGGGAAGCTCAGCGTATTGCCCTGACGACGCCAGGTCGACACAGCGGCGGCATCCTCCTCCGTGCCATAGGCGCCCTGGCGCACCCAGACATCGGTGTTGTTCATGCCGCAAGCGGTGACCTTGACCAGCACCTCGCCCCGGGCGGGCGAGGGCACTTTCACGTCGGTGCGGTAGACGAGCTTTTCCGGTCCGCCGTGCCCGATCAGTTGCACGGCGGCCATGGTGGCGGGGAGGGTCTTGGGCATGGCATTCATGTCGGCTCTTCAGATATTTGCAAACACGCTCTTCACCGCGTCGGCCGTCCTCGACACGACGATATCGGCCTCTTGCCGCGTCAGGCAGAGCGGCGGCGCGAAACCGAGAATGTCGCCCTGCGGCATGGCCCGGCCGATGACGCCGCTTGCCGCAAGGGTGGTCGCGACCTGCGGCCCGATTTTATGCGAGGCGTCGAAGAATACGCGATCGTTCTTGTCGGCGACGAACTCGATCGCCGCCAGCATGCCGTCGCCGCGCACCTCGCCGACGTTTTTGTGGCCGCCGACAGCTTTCGTCAGCTCGGCGCGGAAATAGGCGCCGGTCTCGCCGGCGTTCCGCACCAGGTCCATCTCGTCGATCAGTTCCAGGTTGGCGACGCCGGCGGCGACGCAGATCGGATGCGCCGAATAGGTCCAGCCATGACCGAGCGAGCCGAGCTTGTCTGAACCCTGCACCAGCACCTGCCAGACCTTGTCTGACACGATGACGCCCGACAGCGGCGCATAGGCCGAGGTCAGGCCCTTGGCGATCGTGATCAGGTCGGGCTTGATGCCGTAGTGGTCGGAGCCGAACATGGTGCCCAGCCGGCCGAAGCCGGTGACGACCTCGTCGGCAACCAGAAGCACGTCGTATTTCTTCAGCACCGCCTGGATCTTCTCCCAGTAGCCGGCCGGCGGCGGCACGATGCCGCCGGTGCCGAGGATAGGCTCACCGATGAACGCGGCGACCGTCTCCGGCCCTTCGGCGAGAATCATCTCCTCGAGCTTGTCGGCACAGTGTTGCGAAAACTGCTCCTCGCTCAGCGAGCGGTCGGCACGGCGGAAGTAGTAGGGCGCCTCGGTGTGCAGGACCGGCGCACGCGGCAGGTCGAAGGCGTTGTGGAACAGGTCGAGGCCGGTCAGCGATCCGGTCATGATGCCGGAGCCGTGATAACCGCGCCAGCGCGAGATGATTTTCTTCTTCTCCGGCCGGCCGAGCACGTTGTTGTAGTACCAGATCAGCTTGATATTGGTTTCGTTGGCGTCGGAACCGGAGAGCCCGAAATAGACCCTCGACATGCCCTCGGGCGCACGGTCGATGATCATCTTGGAAAGCGTGATCGATGCCTCGGTGCCGTGCCCGACATAGGCGTGATAATAGGCGAGGTTCTTGGCCTGTGCGGCGATGGCGTCGGCGATCTTCTGACGGCCATAGCCGACATTGACGCAGTAGAGGCCGGCGAAAGCATCGATGCTCTTGCGACCGTTATTGTCCCAGATGGTGACGCCTTCGCCGCCGGCGATGATGCGGGTCGGCGATTCACCCCGTGCATGCGTGCCCATATGGGTCGAGGGATGGAAGAAGTGATCGCGGTCCCAGGCGGCGAGTTCGTTTGACTGGTCGAGCATCTTTTTACTCCTGAGGAAAAGTGTCGGGCGCGGTTCTAGGCCACGTCCAGGCAGAGATATTTGAGATCGGTAAAGGCTTCGAGCCCGTGACGCGAGCCCTCCCGGCCGATGCCGGACTGCTTGACGCCGCCGAACGGGATCGGCGCGCCGGTGATCCTGACGCGATTGATGGCGACCATGCCATAGTCGAGCGCGCGGCCCATGCGCAATTGCCGGCCGCCGTTTTCAGTGACGACATAGGCGACCAGGCCGTACTCGGTGGCATTGGCGCGGGCGGCGACTTCCTCTTCGCTGTCGAAGGGCGTCACGGCCGCAACCGGACCGAAGGTCTCCTCGCGCATGATCAGGGCGTCGTCGTCAACATCGGCCAGCAGCGTCGGCTGGTAGAACAGCGGCCCGGCAGGATGGCGCTTGCCGCCGGTCAGGCAACGCGCGCCTTTGGCGAGCGCATCGGCCACCTGCTCCTCGACCTTCTTGACGGCGCGGTCGTGCATCAAGGGTCCGATTTCGGTGTCGTCAGCGAGGCCATTGCCGGTCCGCAATGCCTCGACGCGTTTGGCGAAAGCAGCGCAGAACCGATCGTAGAGCGGACGCTGGACATAGATGCGGTTGGCGGCGAGGCAGTCCTGGCCGGAGGTCGCAAATTTGGCGTCGACGGCGATGGTCACCGCCTTGTCGAGATCGGCGTCGGCAAAGACGATCAGCGGCGCATGCCCGCCAAGTTCCATCACCAGACGCTTCATCGTCGGCGCACTCTGCGCGGCGATCAACCTGCCGACCTCGGTCGAGCCGGTGAAGCTCATGGCGCGAACGCGCGGGTCTTCGCACATCCGCCCGACGATGGTCGAAGCCCTGCCGGTGAGGACGTTGAACACGCCAGCCGGCAGGCCGGCACGTTCGCCAAGCTCGGCCAGCGCCAGTGCCGACAGCGGCGTTTCCGAGGAAGGATGCGCGACGATGGTGCAGCCGGCGGCAAGCGCGGCCGCCGCCTTGCGGGTCAGCATGGCCGCTGGAAAATTCCACGGCGTGACGACGCCGACGACACCGAGCGGTTCGCGTCGCACCACCATCTCGGCATTTGGCAAATGGCTGGTGACGCTTTCGGCGTTGAGACGTTTGGCCTCCTCGGCATACCACTCGACAAAAGAGGCTGCGTAGTCGATCTCGCCGCGCGATTCCTTCAGCGGCTTGCCTTGTTCGAGCGTCATCAGCAGGGCCAGGTCATTTTTGGCGGCGACGATCAGATCGAACCATTTTCGCAAGATTTTCGACCGTTCCTGCGGCAGCAATGCGCGCCAGGCAGGAAAGGCGCGCGATGCCGCATCGATCGCCAATGTCGTCTGCCGGGCATCGAGCGCGGCAACGAAAGCGACGGTGGATCCGGTGGCCGGATCGGTCACCTCGAAACTCTCCGCGGTCTCGCTCGCCGTCCAGTGGCCAGCGACATAGGCGAGTTCGCGCAGCAGCCGTCGGTCGGCGAGGCGGTCAAGTGCTTCATGGCGCCGCGAGCGGGCAAAATGTGCGGACATCATCGGGCTCCCGGTTCGGGTGATGCCGCAAGACTATCTCTGCCGCGCAAACAGAGAAGCTGTTTGCGTGCCTGCACGTAGAGAGATTGTCTCTATTGCACCGAGCGCGCAGACGATCTCTCCGATATCAGGAAGATGTCGGCAACAGGTCCGCCACCGGCAGCACACTCTCCTCCTTCACCGTCTTGGTGACGATATATGTGAAATAGCGGTCGATGCCGATCTCCCGCTCGAGCAGAGTGTCGACCAGCCGCTGATAGGCGTCGATGTCGCGCGCCATCACCTTCAGCAGGTAATCGACGCCGCCGCCGACAGACCAGCAGGCGACGATCTCGGGGATGTCGCGGATGACGCGCTCGAAACGGTCGAAATCGGCCTGGCGATGGCTGGCAAGCGTCACCTCCATCAGCACGGTAGCGACCGGCGCGATGGCGCGCATGGCGATCCTGGCATGGTAGCCCGAGACGATGCCGGCCTTTTCCAGCTTGCGCAGCCGCATCCAGCACGGCGTCGGCGACAGGCCGACTTTCTCGGCCAGCGCCAGCTTGGTGATGCGCCCGTCGCGCTGGATGGCGTCGAGGATTTTCAGATCGATCGGATCGAGTTTCGCTGCAGCCATGATCGCCCACTTCCAGTGCCGGACACCATGACGGCGCATTATTTCGATTGTCAATTGCACTGATTTCGATCTCTAATAAGTCATGACATTTTGGCGACCAGATCCCGCTCTTATCCGGCGGCCGGCTTATCAATCGCTCGCCGACCAGTTCGCGCGCGCCATCCACGACGGGCGCCTGGCCAATGGCGCGCGCTTGCCGACGCACCGGCAACTGGCCGACGATCTGCAACTTTCCGTGCAGACGGTCAGCCGCGCCTACGAGGAATTGATTCGCCGCGGGCTGGTGTCCGGCGAGGTCGGCCGCGGCAGCTTCGTGCAGACGCAGCGCCGCGAGCCGGAGCCGCCCTATCTGCCCGAGCGGCTGGGCGAGCTCATCGATCTCTCCATCCTGAAGCCGGTCTGCGAACCGATGCATCTGGAGCGGCTGAGGCAGGCGCTGGGCTGGCTCGCCGAAAACCTGCCGTCGAGCTCGGCGCTGTCGTTCAGGCCGAACATGGTGTTCCCGCGCCACCGCGCGGTGGGTGTCGAGTGGCTGCGCCTCTGTGGCCTCGACGCGTCGCCGCAGAACATCAGCCTGACCAACGGCGCCACCGCAGGGATGACAGTGGCGCTGATGAGCGTGGCGCCGCCCGGCTCGACCGTCGCCACTGAGGCGATCGGTCACCACACGCTGATCCCGCTGGCGCGTTATCTCGGCTTCAACCTTGAGGGTTTGCCGATCGACGACAATGGGCTGATCCCGGAAGCGCTGGACGAGGCCTGCCGGCTGTCGGACATCCGCGCCGTGTTCGTGCAGCCGTCGGTGATCAACCCGACGGCCACCCTGATGGATGCCGGCCGGCGCGAACAGATTGCCGCCGTTGCGCGCAGGCATGACATCGCCATTATCGAAAACGACGTCCTCGGCCCGTTGGTCGAGGACAGGCCGCCGCCGGTAGCCGCCTTCGCGCCTGAGCGCACGCTCTACGTCACCTCCTTTACCAAGATCGTGGTGCCGGGCCTGCGCATCGGCTATCTCGCGGCGCCCGATCGTTATGTCGCCGCGGTCGCCAATCGCCATCTCGTCTCGAACTGGATGGCGACGCCGCTGGTGGCCGAGATCGCCACCAAATGGGTGACCGACGGCACCGCGATGGAACTCGTTCGATGGCAGCGCCTGGCTTTGCGGCGGCGTCTGGACATCGCCGCCGAGGTGCTTGCCGGAGTGGACTATCGGGCTCATCGCGACGGGCTGCATGTCTGGCTGCGGCTGCCCGAGGATCGCGGCGAGGAAAGCTTTGTGTCCCAGGCGCGCCTGCAGGGCGTGGCGATTGCGCCCGGTACGTCGTTTCGCATTTCGCAGATGCCTTGGCATCCAGCCGTACGGATTTCGCTGGGCTCGACCACGGAGGGGGAACTGCGTGCCGGTCTCGGCGTTGTCACCAAGCTTCTGCTCGGCGATCCCGAGCATCTCCTGCTTGCCATCTAGGGAACAAATGGCGGGGAATTGTGCGGAGTTCGAAATATTGTCATGATATTATTTTCTTGATTGACATGATTTGCCGCGATCCGCATCGTTAAAGGCATAGCTTCTCCAGCACGGGAAATTCATTGTCGGCGCCCATCATCAAGATCGACGGTATTTCGAAAAGCTTCGGCACCTTCAAGGTGCTGGACGGCCTCTCGATGCAAGTCATGCCCGGCGAGAAGCTGGCACTGATCGGTCCATCGGGTTCGGGCAAGACGACGATTCTGCGCATCCTGATGACGCTAGAGCGTATCGACAGCGGCCACATCCAAGTCGACGGTGAACAGTTGTACCACATGGAGCGTAACGGCCGGCTGCTGACGGCCGATGAACGGCATTTGGCAAAGATGCGCCAGAAGATCGGCATGGTCTTCCAACTGTTCAATCTGTTTCCGCACAAATGTGTCATCGACAATGTGACGCTGGCACCGATGCTGACCAAAGGCGTGCCGCGGGCCGCCGCCGAAAAGCGGGCGATGGAACTGCTCGACATGGTCGGCATGGTCGACAAGGCCAAGGCGATGCCGGCGCAGCTTTCAGGCGGCCAGAAGCAGCGCGTCGCGATTGCGCGGGCGCTGGCGCTGTCGCCGAAGATCATGCTGTTCGACGAGGTCACCTCGGCGCTCGACCCTGAGCTCGTCGACGAGGTGCTCAACGTCATGCGCAAGCTCGCCGCCGAGACCGACATGACCATGCTGCTGGTCACCCACGAGATGGGTTTCGCCCATGACTTCGCCGACCGGGTGCTGTTCTTCGATCGCGGCAGAATAGTCGAGGAGGGCAAGCCCGACGAGATTTTCCGCCATCCCAAACAGGAGCGCACGCAAGGTTTCCTGAAGAAGATCATTGCGGCCGGACATCGGGTCTGACTGCCATGCGAGGCGGCAACGCCTCAAGCAAGCCAAGAAGACAGACAAACAAGGAGTTGGGAACAATGAAGAAATTTGCCATTTTGGCCGGCGTCGCCGGTATTGCGCTGACGGCGGTGCTGGCCGCCTCGACGGCCGGCTCGGCCGACGACAGCAAGCTCGAAGAGCTTAAGGCGCAAGGCTTTGCCCGCGTCGCCATCGCCAACGAGCCGCCCTATACGGCGGTCGCTGCCGACGGCAAGGTTTCGGGTGCGGCGCCTGACGTTGCCCGTGAAATCTTCAAACGCCTTGGCGTCAACGATATCGTCGCCTCGATCTCGGAATATGGCGCCATGATCCCCGGCTTGCAGGCCGGCCGTTTCGACGTCGTCACCGCCGGATTGTTCATGAAGCCGGAACGTTGTGCTGCGGTCGCCTATTCGGAACCGGTGCTGTGCGACGCCGAGGCGATGCTGGTGAAGAAGGGCAACCCGAAGGGCTTCAAGAGCTACGAGGACGTCGCGAAGGACGCGAGCGCCACGATCGGCGCGCCGGGTGGCGGCACTGAAGAGAAGCTGGCGCTCACCGCAGGTGTGCCGCGCGAGCGCGTCATCGTCGTGCCGGACGGCCAGAGCGGCCTGAAGATGCTGCAGGACGGCCGCATCGATGCTTATTCGCTGCCCGTGCTGTCGATCAACGACCTGGTCAAGAAAGCCAATGATCCGAACCTCGAAGTCATCGCGCCGGTGGTCGGTGCGCCGGTCTATTGCGACGGCGCGGCCTTCAAGAAGGGCGACGAAGCGCTGCGCGACGCCTATGATGTCGAGCTGGCGAAACTGAAGAAGTCCGGCGAGTTCGCCAAGATCATCGAGCCTTACGGCTTCTCGGCGGCGGCGGCAATGTCGACGAGCCGCGACAAGCTCTGCTCGGCGAAGTAAAAAGTGCCGCTCACCCTAGCTTCTCCCCGTCAAAAACGGGGAGAGGGGGGCGCCAACGCTGGAGCTTCACCCTTCTCCCCGTCCCTATAACGGGGAGAAGGTGCCGGCAGGCGGATGAGGGGCGGCGCCGGCGTTCTGTAATGATCACCAAGCGAGGAAACGCTTAGCCCTAATGACCCAATGGTCCGGCTATTTCGGCCTGATATTGCAAGGAGCGCTTGTCACCATCGAGCTGACGCTGATGGGGTCGGTGCTGGCCTTGATCATGGCTTTTCTCGCCGGGCTGGGGCGGCTGTCGCGGTTTTTCGTGCTGCGGGCGCTGGCCACCGCCTATATCGAGTTCTTCCGCGGCACCTCGATTTTTGTGCAGCTGTTCTGGGCCTATTTCGTGCTGCCCTTTGCCGGCATTTCGCTGACGCCGCTGCAGGCCGGGGTGCTGGCGCTGGGCCTCAATGTCGGCGCCTATGCGGCGGAAGTGGTGCGTGGCGCCATCAAGTCTATCGGCCGCGAACAATATGAGGCCTGTACCGCCCTCAATCTCGGCCGCTGGCAAGCCATGCGCCATATCATCCTGCCGCAGGCGCTTCTGGTGATGCTGCCGACCTTCGGCAACAACGCCATTGAATTGCTCAAGGCCACCGCCGTCGTTTCGCTGATCTCGCTCGCCGACCTGACCTTCCAGGCGCAGGTGGTGCGCTCGCAGACCGGCAATACTCTGGTGCCGTTCAGCACCATCCTCGTCATCTATTTCGTCCTGGCGCTGCTCATCTCGTGGGGCGTGCGGTCGCTGGAACGCCGCATGGCTCGTGGCCTCGACGGGGTGCGCGTATGATGGATCGGGCCTGATAATGGAATGGGATTGGGATTTTGTCCGGCAGATCCTGCCGACGCTGATCGAGGGGGTGAAGATCACCATCCTGGCGACGCTGCTCGGCTCGGTACTGGCGGCGATCGTCGGGCTGGGCATCGCGTTGGCGCGCCGGTCGCCGAACAGGGCTCTGTCGCGCACCGTCGGTTTCCTTGCCGAGTTCATCCGTGGCACACCGCTGTTGGTGCAGCTCTATTTCATCTTCTACGTGCTGCCGGATTTTGGCGTCCTGTTGCCGCCGCTGGTCGCGGGCGTCATCGGTCTCGGGCTGCATTACGGCACTTACACGGCCGAGGTCTACCGCGCCGGCATCGATAATGTTCCGCGCGGCCAGTGGGAAGCGGCCAAGGCCTGCAATCTGAACGCCACCCAGACCTGGACGCACATCATCATTCCGCAGGCGATCCCGCCGATGATCCCGGCGCTTGCCAATTATTTCATCGCCATGTTCAAAGAGACGCCGCTGCTGTCGGCGATCACCGTGCTGGAACTGATGAACCAGGCCAAGAGCGTCGCCAATACCTATTATCGGTATATCGAACCGATCACGTTGGTCGGCGCCTTCTTCCTCGCCATCAGCCTGTTCTCGGTGGTGCTGCTGCGCTGGCTGGAACACCGTTATGGGCGGATCGAACGATGAGCGCTGCACCCGAAATCCGCCTGCATTCGGCCCGGCCGGCGCTCGATGCGCGTCCGCTGGAAAAGCGGGTCGGCCTGATCATCCTTGCCACCGACCATACGAGCGAACCGGATTTTCACCGCATGGTGGCAAGCGACCGCATCGGGGTCTATGTCGCACGCATCCCCTACGCCAACCCGACGACGCCGGACAATTTGCGCAAGATGCAGCCGTCACTGACGGCGGCCGCGGCCCTGATCCTGCCCGACGAGCCGCTCGATGCGATCTGCTATTCCTGCACCTCAGCTTCCGTCGTGATCGGCGATGCCGAAATCGAGGCGGCGGTGCAGGCCGCGAAACCCGGTGCGCCGGTGGTTACGCCGCCGATGGCCGGGGTGCGCGGCCTGAAGGCGCTGGGCGCCAGGACGATCAGCATTCTTACCCCTTATACGGTCGAGACCAGCCGGCCGATGGCGACCTATTTCACCGAGCATGGTTTCGAAATCGCCAGCTTCACTTGCCTCGGCTTCGAGGATGATCGCGAGATGGCGCGGATTGCGCCGAAATCCTTGGTCGATCTGGCTCGCGAGGCGACGGCCGAACACTCGGACGCGCTGTTTGTCTCCTGCACGGCACTGCGGTCCGCGGCGGCAGTTGTCGGTATGGAAGAAGCCATCGGCCGTCCTGTCGTCACCAGCAACCAGGCGACGGCCTGGAATTGCCTGCGGCTTTGCGACGACGACGAGCCGCGCCCTGAATTCGGCCGTCTGATGACGCTGCCGCTGAACTGATTGATGAGCCATGACCACGTCCAGGATAAGCCTGTCCGAAATCCACGCCGCGCGCGAGCGCATCGCAGGCAAGGTCGAGCGTACGCCGACCGTTCCTTCCCGGAGTCTTTCCCAGCACTTGGACGCTCCTGTTTATCTCAAGCTCGAACACCGGCAGACCACCGGCGCCTTCAAGCTGCGCGGTGCCTCGAACGCTATCGCTTCGCTGACAGAAGAGGAGAAGGCGCGCGGCGTCGTCGCGGCCTCGACCGGCAACCACGGCCGGGCACTTGCCTATGCTGCTCAATTGCAAGGCATCCACGCGACGATCTGCATGTCGCGGCTGGTGCCGCAGAACAAGCTCGACGAGATCCGCCGGCTCGGCGCCGGGATCCGCATCGTCGGCAACAGCCAGGACGATGCGCAGCGAGAGGTCGAACGGCTGGTCGCGGAAGAGGGGCTGGTCATGCTGCCGCCTTTCGACCATCCCGCCATTGTCGCCGGGCAAGGCACGCTCGGGCTGGAGATCATCGAACAGGTTCCTGATGCCGCCCTTGTGCTGGTGCCGCTTTCCGGCGGTGGGCTGGCGGCTGGCGTTGCCGCTGCCGTCAAGGGCGTCAGCCCGGCGACGAAGGTGGTGGGCGTTTCAATGGCGCGCGGTGCGGCGATGAAGGCGAGCCTCGACGCCGGACATCCGGTTTTGGTCGAAGAACTGCCGACGCTGGCCGATTCCCTCGGCGGCGGCATTGGCCTCGACAACCGGCTGACCTTTTCCATGTGCCGCGACCTGCTCGACGATGTGATCCTGCTCAGCGAGGACGAGATCGCCGCCGGCATCCGGCATGCCTATGAGCAGGAGCGCGAGATCGTCGAAGGCGCCGGCGCGGTCGGCATCGCAGCCGTGCTTGCCGGCAAGATCAGGGCGAGCGGCCCGACGGTGCTCGTGCTGTCCGGCCGCAACATCGATATGACACTGCACCGCAAGATCATCTGCGGCGAAGCAATTGCGGAGAGCGCAGCATGAGCCGGATGACGATCCTCACCGAAGGTGAATTGCGCAAGATCGTGGAGCTTGATCTCGATGCCGTTGCCTGCGTCGAGAACGCGTTTCGCGCGCTCGCCACCTTGCCGGTGGCGATGCCGCCAATCCTTCGGCTCGACATTCCCGAGCATCGCGGCGAGGTCGACGTCAAGACCGCCTATGTACCGGGCATCGACGGTTTTGCGATCAAGATCAGCCCCGGCTTTTTCGACAATCCGAAGCTCGGCTTGCCCAGCGTCAACGGCATGGTGGTGCTGCTGTCGGCGAAAACCGGTCTGGTCGAGGCGCTGCTGCTCGACAATGGCTATCTCACCGACATCCGCACGGCCGCCGCCGGTGCGGTCGCCGCCAAACATCTGTCGCGGGCGGGTTCCTCCGTTGCCGCGATCTTCGGCGCCGGTGTTCAGGCCGGACTGCAGCTCGAAGCGCTGATGCTGGTGCGGCCAATCACGGAAGCCCGCATCTGGGCAAGGGATGCCGCCAAGGCCGAGGCCGCGGCCGACGCATTGTCCGAGAAACTGCACATCGCCGTTCACGCCGAGCCCGACGCGGCAAAGGCTGCGGCCGATGCCGACGTCATCGTCACCACGACGCCGTCGACCGAGCCGCTGATCAAGGCCGGCTTCGTCTCCGCCGGCCAGCATATCACTGCCATGGGCTCGGATGCCGAGCACAAGAACGAGATCGCGCCGGCGATCCTGCGCATGGCCGATCTCTACGTCGCCGATAGCGCCAAACAGACGCGCCGGCTGGGCGAACTGCACCATGCTATCGCGGCGGGCGTGATGGCGTCCGATGCCGAAATCACCGAGCTTGGCCACATCATCGCCGGCGAAAGGCATGGCCGGCGCTCGGACAGCGACATCACCATTGCCGACCTGACCGGCACCGGCGTGCAGGACACGGCGATCGCCACGCTCGCCCGCGACCGTGCGCGTGCAGCCAAGACCGGTACGATTTTCGAAAGCTGATGCTGGCCGCAAGGCCCAACAAACGAGGACCAAGAACAATGCAGCCCAATTTGAAATTCTCGCGCGGCGAATATGCGGAGCGCCTCGCCAAGACGCGGAAGGTCATGGAGGCCAAGGGCGTCGATCTGCTCGTCGTCAGCGATCCGTCCAACATGGCTTGGCTGACCGGCTATGACGGCTGGTCGTTCTATGTGCATCAGGCTGTCATCGTGCCGCCGTCGGGCGAGCCGGTGTGGTACGGGCGCGGCCAGGACGCCAACGGCGCCAAGCGCACCGCCTATCTCGCGCACGACAACATCGTCGGCTATGCCGACCACTATGTGCAGTCGACCGAGCGCCATCCGATGGATTTTCTGTCCAGCGTGCTCTCCGATCGCGGCTGGGGCAAGCTCAGCATCGGCGTCGAGATGGACAATTACTGGTTCTCGGCCGCTGCCTTCGCAGCGCTGCAGAAGCACTTACCCAATGCCCGCTTCGTCGACGCCACGGCACTCGTCAACTGGCAGCGCGCGGTGAAGAGCCCGACCGAAATCGACTACATGCGTAAGGCCGCCCGCATCGTGGAAGCGATGCACCAGCGCATCGTCGACAAGATCGAGGTCGGTATGCGCAAATGCGACCTGGTCGCCGAGATCTACGATGCCGGCACGCGCGGCGTCGACGGCATCGGCGGCGACTATCCGGCGATCGTGCCGCTGCTGCCGTCGGGCGCCGACGCATCGGCGCCGCATCTGACCTGGGACGACCGGCCGATGAAATCGGGCGAGGGCACCTTCTTCGAGATCGCAGGCTGCTACAACCGCTATCACTGCCCGCTGTCGCGGACCGTGTTCCTTGGTAAACCGACTCAGGAATTCCTCGATGCCGAAAAGGCGACGCTGGAAGGCATGGAGGCGGGACTTGCCGCCGCCAAGCCCGGCAACACATGCGAGGACATCGCCAACGCCTTCTTCGCGGTGCTGAAGCGGTACGGCATCGTCAAGGACAACCGCACCGGGTACCCGATCGGGCTTTCCTATCCGCCTGACTGGGGCGAGCGCACGATGAGCCTGCGTCCAGGCGACCGCACCGAGTTGAAGCCCGGTATGACCTTCCATTTCATGACCGGCTTGTGGCTTGAGACGATGGGGCTGGAAATCACCGAATCCATCCTGATCACCGAGACGGGCGTCGAGTGCCTGGCGAATGTGCCGCGCAAACTGGTGGTGAAGAATTGAGCCCGATGTCCAGCCTTCGCCCGTCACCGATCACGCCGACCGTCGATTTCGAGCGCGACGGCGTGCAGCACGGTTTCCTGCGCCTGCCTTACAGCCGCGACGATTCCGCCTGGGGATCGGTGATGATCCCGATCTGCGTCATCCGCAACGGCAAGGGGCCGAGCGCATTGCTCACCGGCGGCAATCATGGCGACGAGTACGAGGGGCCGCTGGCGCTCTATGACCTCGCCCGTACGCTCGACCCGAAGCAAGTCAGCGGCACGATCATCATCGTGCCGGCGATGAACTATCCGGCGTTCCGCGCCGGCACGCGCACCTCGCCGATCGACAAGGGCAATCTCAACCGCAGCTTTCCCGGCCGGCCCGACGGCACGGTGACCGAGAAGATCGCTGATTATTTCCAGCGCGAGCTTCTGCCCCGTACAGACATCGCGCTCGACTTCCACTCCGGCGGCAAGACGCTCGACTTCGTGCCGTTCTGCGCCGCCCACATCCGGCCCGACAAGGTGCTGGAAGCGAAGGGTTTCGCTGCGGTTGAAGCCTTCTCCGCACCATGGTCGATGAAAATGCTGGAGATCGACGCGGTCGGCATGTTCGACACTGCCGCCGAAGAGATGGGCAAGCTGTTCATCACCACAGAGCTCGGCGGCGGCGGGACTTCGCGCGCGGAAACGGTGCGGATCGCACGTCGCGGCGTGCTCAATGTGCTGCGCCATGCCGGCATCGTCGCCGGCGCGGTCGAGATGCAGCCAACCCGCTGGCTCGATATGCCATCGGGCGATTGCTTCTCGTTCGCCGAGGACGACGGGATGATCGAAACCATGATCGATCTCGGCGAGGCGGTGGCAGAGAACCAGGTGCTGGCACGTATCCATTCCATAGGCCGCACCGGCGGCGCTCCGCAGGAGATCCGGGCCAAAATGTCCGGTCTGTTGGCGGCGCGGCATTTTCCGGGGCTGGTCAAGGCCGGCGACTGCGCTGCCGTGGTCGCCGTGCTGGTCGATTGACGGTTAGGAAGCCGATGTCGGGAACGGCTCGGTCCTGCCTTTGGGGCGATCGCCGATGGCAAAGACGGCGCTCGCCTCGCTGACGATCGAGACATGATCCTTGGCGGCTGTTCCGGCCGCCGCACTGTCGCCGCGCATGATTGCTGTCACGATGGCGTCATGCTCCTGCCATGACTGGGCCAGCCGGCCGGGCAGCATGAATTGCGCGCGCCGGAACGGCGCCAGGCGGCCACGGGTCATGACGGTCAGTTCATAAATGTGCTTGCTGTGGGCGCCGCGATAGAGCCGGGTGTGGAATTCGGTGTTGAAGAGCTCATACTCTTCTTCGGCACCGAGCTGCACGAAGCGCGCCGACGCCTGGTGCTCGGCCTCCAGCGTGCGGCGCTCGCCAGCGGTCATGCGCTCGGCCGAGAACCGCGCGCAGATCGCTTCAAGCTCGGCCATGCTTTCGAACATCGAGGCGAGGTGCTCCTGCGTCACCACGGCGACGGTGGCGCCGCGGTTCGGCCGCCTTTCGACCAGCCCCATGGCGCTGAGCCGGCTGAGCGCTTCCCTGATCGGCGTGCGTGAGACGTCGAAGCGGGCGGCTAGCGAGGCCTCGTCGAGCTTTTCGCCCGGGCGCAGGAAACCGGTGACGATCCGGTCGCTGATCGCCCTCACCATCTGATCGACGGTCGTGCCCGACCTGATCAAATTGCGCTTTCCCGACACGTCTCCTCCGTCCAGTCTTTTCGCTAGAGCCGTAAGCCACTCACCGGCTTCGATTCCTCTGCATCTCTGTATGCCTATGTTTTAGCCTTCATGTCAAATTGGCGATTTTGGAGGCAAAAAGTGTATGCAATTGCTCCGGCTTTGTGCAGCCCACATCGGCACACTCATTGATATTGCAGAATAAATCTCATTTCTGAAACTGGCATGCTGATTGCATACACTTTTTTCATTGAGGTGTTAACCGGCCCCAAGGGCCCCACAGAGGGAGCATTCAATGTCCGAGAGATTCATGCTTAGCCGCCGCGACCTGCTCAAGACCTCCGCCGCCGGAGCGGCGCTCGGCCTTGCGTCCGCATCGTTTCCGATCAGCAGGGCCTTCGCCGCGACGGCCACCGTCGGCTTCATCTATGTCGGGCCAAAGGACGATTACGGCTACAACCAGGCGCATGCCGAAGGCGCCGCCACGCTGAAGGGGATCGAAGGAATTTCCGTCGTCGAAGAGGAGAACGTGCCGGAGACGGTCGACGTGCAGAAGACGATGGAATCGATGATCAATCTCGATGGTGCGTCGCTGATCTTCCCGACCTCGTTCGGCTATTTCGATCCGCACATGCTCGCCATGTGCGCGAAATTCCCCGACGTGCAGTTCCGCCATTGCGGTGGCATGTGGAACAAGGACAAGCATCCGATGAATGCCGGTTCCTATTTCGGCTATATCGGCATTGGCCAGTATCTGAACGGCGTCGTCGCCGGTCACACCAGCAAAACCAAGAAGCTCGGCTTCGTCGCGGCAAAGCCGATCCCGCAGGTGTTGCTCAACATCAATTCCTTCCTGCTCGGCGCGCGCTCGGTCGACCCGACCATCACCTGCCAGGTGATCTTCACCGGCGAGTGGTCGCTAGCGGTCAAGGAGGCGGAGGCCACCAATGCGCTGGTCGACCAGGGTGCCGACGTCATCACCTGCCATGTCGATAGCCCCAAGGTGGTGGTCGAGACGGCGGCCGGGCGTGGCGCCTTCGTCTGCGGCTATCATGCCAACCAGAGCCCGCTGGCGCCGGAAAAATACCTGACCGGCGCGGAATGGAACTGGGCCAAGGTCTACAAGATGTTCGTCGACGAGCTGGTGGCCGGCACGCCGCTGCCCAATTTCACGCGCGGTGGCCTGGCCGACGGCTTCGTCAAGATGAGCCCGCTCGGCCCCGCTGTCGGCGAGGCCGCCCGCAAGCAGTTCGACGGCGCGCTGGCCGACATGATGAAAGGCGGCTTTTCCGTCATCAAGGGTCCGCTGAAGAGCAACAAGGGCGTCGTCGTCGCGACCGAAGGCCAGGCCTTCGCCGAGACCGCGCTCGAACTCGAAAGCATGGACTACCTGGTCGAGGGCGTCGTCGGTTCGACCGCCTGAACCGGATCGGAGACGGGGTCATGGCAGACACTGTCAGCACTGCGGGCGCACCAGCGCTGTTTGGCGCCAGGAATTATCCGGCGGCGCTCGAATGGACGGCGCGGCGGGCGGAAGCCTTCGTCATACCGCTCGCGGCGCTGCTCGTCGGCATGGCGCTGTTCAGCGTGTTTATCGCGCTGGTCGGCAAATCGCCGGTGCAACTCTACGAGACGATGTGGCGCGGCGGCTTCGGCTCGTGGTTCTCGATCCAGAACTCACTGTCGCGGGCAGCACCGCTTTTACTGGCAGCGCTCTGCGTGGCGCTGCCGGCACGACTCGGCCTCGTCGTCATCGGCGGCGAAGGCGCGATCGTGCTGGGCGGCGTTGCCGCCGCCGCCATCTGCGTCGCGGCGAATGGCGCGCCGGCTTTTCTGGTCATCCTGCTGATGGGCGTGGCGGGCGCGGTCGCCGGCGGCATCTGGATCGGTGCCGTCGGCGCACTCCGCCACTACCGCGCCGTCAACGAAACTATCTCCAGCCTGCTGATGGCCTATATCGCCATCGCGCTGATGAACCATCTGGTCGAAGGGCCGCTGCGCGATCCGGCTTCGCTCAACAAACCCTCGACCGAGCCGCTGGCGGATGCCTACCGCATCGGCAACATTCCAGGCATGGACGTGCACTGGGGCCTGGTCGTCGGCATTCTCGCCTGCCTCCTGTCCTGGCTGTTGATCGAAAAGACGCGCTGGGGGTTTGCCGCCCGCATTGCCGGCGGCAATGTCAGGGCAGCTCAGGTGCAAGGGCTTGCCGTCGGGCCGCTGATCGTCGGCTTCACCGGGCTGGCCGGCGGCTTCGCCGGGCTGGCCGGCATGCTGGAGGTCGGCGCCGTGCAAGGCAGCGCCAACGCCTCGCTCGCCGCCGGCTATGGCTATACCGGCATCCTCGTCGCCTTCCTCGCTCGCCACAATCCGCTCGCCATCATCCCGGTCGCTTTCCTGCTCGGCGGTATCGGCGCTTCCGGCGGGCTGATCCAGCGCCGCATGGACCTGCCCGACGCCACCGTGCTGGTGCTGCAAGGCATGCTCTTCGTCGTCATCCTGTTCAGCGAAACCTTTTACGGCCGCTTCAAGGTCTTCAATCCCGATCTGTGGAAGAGAGGCTCCTGATGGACGCGACCGAGATCGGCCTGTGGGGCGTGCCGCTCGCCATTCTCGGCGGCGCCATCCGCGTTTCGACGCCCTTCATCTTCGTCTCGCTCGGCGAAGCCATCACCGAACGCTCCGGCCGCATCAATCTTGGCCTCGAAGGCACGCTGGTCTTCGGTGCGATGACTGCCTACGCCGTCGCGGTGATGACCGGCTCGCCATGGCTCGGCGTGCTGGCTGCCGCCGGTGCCGGACTTTGCTTCGGCCTGTTCCACGGCTGGATCTGCAAATTCCGCGGGGTGAACGACATCGCCATCGGCATCGCGCTGATGCTGTTCGGCTCCGGTCTCGCCTTCTTCTTCGGCAAGCCGTTCATCCAGCCCTCGGCACCAGACCTGCCGGCCATCGCCTTCGGTGGCTGGTCGGATATCCCGCAGGTGCAGGCGGCGCTCAACGTCAACATCCTGTTCCTGATTGGTGCCGCACTTGCCGTGTTCCTATGGTGGGCGTTCCGCAATACGCGCGCCGGCCTGATCGTGCGCGTCGTCGGCGACAGCTCCGATGCGGCGCGCGCCATGGGCCTCAATCCCAACACCGTGCGCCTGCTTGCGACAGGTGTCGGCGGTGCGCTCGCCGGCATCGGCGGCGCCTATCTGTCGCTCTATTATCCCGGCAGCTGGACCGAACGCATCTCGTCGGGGCAGGGCCTGATGGCGGTGGCGCTGGTCATCTTCGCGCGCTGGAATCCGCTCGGCTGCTTTGCCGCGGCACTATTGTTCGGCGGTGCGGGCGCGCTAGGCCCGGCGTTGCAATCGGTCGGGGTCACGCAGGGCTACTACCTCTTCTACGCCGCGCCTTACATCCTCACGCTCATCATCATGATCGCCACCTCGTCGCCGAGCCGCTCGCTTGCCGGCGCGCCGGGCGAATTGTCGATCACCAAATGACTGGAGTTTTTTCCGATGAACGCCAGAGCCGAGATCACCCAGCGCTATATCGATGCCGACCCTTATCCATGGCCTTATAATGGCGAGCTGCGGCCGGACAATACGGCACTGATCATCATCGACATGCAGACCGATTTCTGCGGGCCGGGCGGCTATGTCGATCATATGGGCTACGATCTTTCGCTGGTGCGGGCGCCGATCGAGCCGATCAAGTCGGTGCTCTCAGCCATGCGGGCCAAGGGTTACACCATCATCCACACGCGCGAGGGCCATCGGCCCGATCTCGCCGACCTGCCGGCCAACAAGCGCTGGCGCTCGCGCCGCATCAATGCCGGCATCGGCGACCCCGGACCTTGCGGGCGCATCCTGGTGCGCGGCGAACCCGGCTGGGAAATCATCCCCGACCTCTATCCGGCGGCGGGCGAGCCGATCATCGACAAGCCCGGCAAGGGCTCGTTCTGCGCCACCGACCTCGAGCTGATCCTGCGCCAGCGCGCCATCGAAAACATCGTGCTGACCGGCATCACCACCGACGTCTGCGTCCACACGACGATGCGCGAGGCCAACGATCGCGGCTTCGAATGCGTGATGCTGGAGGATTGCTGCGGGGCAACCGACTACGGCAATCATCTCGCCGCGATCAAGATGATCAAGATGCAGGGCGGCGTGTTCGGCGCGGTGTCGAATTCGGCATCCTTCGTCGCGCAACTGCCGTGAGGAGGCGATCTTGAGCGGAAGCACTGGGAAGAAGGCCGTCGGCGTCGAGACCATCGGCATGACCATGCGCTTCGGCGCTTTCACCGCGCTGGACGATGTCTCGATCAAGGTGCCGGCGGGATCGTTCCACGCGCTGCTCGGCGAAAACGGCGCCGGCAAGTCGACGCTGGTCAAATGCATGATGGGTTTTTACCATCCGACCGCCGGCGACATGCTGGTCGATGGCCGCGAGGTCGCGATCGCCAGTCCCAAGGACGCGTCGGCGCTCGGGCTCGGCATGGTTTATCAGCATTTCACGCTCGTTCCGTCGCTGACCGGCGCGGAGAACCTGGTCATTTCGCGCGAGAAGGTGCCGGGCGTCATCGACTGGCGCAAGGAGCGCGCCGCACTTGCGCAATTCATGCAGCGTATGCCGTTCAAGCTGCCGCTCGACGTCAAGGTGGCGGAACTTGCGGCCGGCGAGAAGCAGAAGCTCGAAATCATCAAGCAGCTCTATCTCGGCCGCAGTTTCCTGGTGCTCGACGAGCCGACTTCGGTGCTTACTCCCGGCGAGGCGCAGGAAGTGCTTGGCCTGGTGCGCGACATGACCAGGACCGGCGACCTTACCGTGCTGATGATCTCGCATAAATTCCACGAGGTGACGGCCTTTGCCGACGATATCACCGTGCTGCGCAAGGGCAGGCTGACCGGAACCGGAAAGGTCTCCGAACTTTCCCACAAGCAGATGGCGGCGATGATGATCGGCGACCAACCGATCGCCGCACTCGACAGCCGCGCCCCGGTGCCGGCCGGCGCCAGACAGGTGCTGACGGTAAAGTCGCTGAAGGCGCCCGACCGCACCGGCTTGAAAACCATCGACATCGGCGAACTCGATGTGAAGTCGGGTGAGATCGTCGGCATTGCCGGCATCTCCGGCAACGGCCAGAAGGAGTTTCTCGAAGTCCTTGCCGGACAGCGGGCGCGCAATGGCGGCGACGTTCTGGTGAAAGGCTCGCCCTATGGCGCCAGCCGCAGCGAGGCGCGCACGCTCAATGTCCGCTTCATTCCGGAGGAGCCGTTGCGCAATGCCTGCGCACCGAAGATGACGGTGGCGGAAAACATGGCCTTCCGGACCTTCGACCTCAACGAGGCCGGCAAGCCGGTCAACTGGATCAGGATGAGTGCGATCAGTGACTACGCGGCCCGCCTGATCGAACAGTTCAAGGTCAAGACGGCCTCGCTCGCTTCGCCGATTTCGTCGCTGTCAGGCGGCAATGTGCAGCGCGCCGTGCTGGCGCGCGAGCTGACCGGCGAGGTCGATTTGCTCATCGTGTCGAATCCCTGCTTCGGCCTCGACTTCTCCGCCGTCGCCGAAATACGGGCCCGCATCATGAAGGCGCGCAACGCCGGTGCCGCCGTGCTTTTGATGTCGGAGGACCTTGATGAGCTGCTCGAGCTCTCGGACCGCATCTTCGTCATGTCGGACGGCGCGCTGGTCTACGAGACGCCGATCGCGCAGGCGAGCGTGCAGACGATCGGCGAGCACATGGCGGGACATCACTGATGGCGGAGATCGAGGCGCTGCCGTTTCCGTTCGCCTTCAAGCCTGAGGCGATGGCGCTGGTCGTCATCGACATGCAGCGCGATTTCGCTGAACCCGGCGGCTTCGGCGCCAGCCTCGGCAACGACGTCAGCCGGGTGGTGGCGATTGTGCCGACGGTGAAGAGATTGATCGAGGGGTTCCGCGCCGCTGGCCTGCCGGTGATCCACACGATGGAGTGCCACAAGGCAGACCTTTCGGATCTGCCGCCGGCCAAGCGCAATCGCGGCAATCCGTCGATCAGGATCGGCGATGTCGGGCCAATGGGTCGTGTGCTGATCATCGGCGAGCCGGGAACGGCGATCCTCGATGAACTTGCCCCACTGCCTGGCGAGATCGTCATCGAAAAACCCGGCAAGGGCGCGTTCTATGCCACCAGCTTCGGCGACGACCTCAAGCGGCTCGGCACACAGCAGCTAGTCTTTGCCGGGGTGACGACGGAGGTCTGCGTGCAGACGACGATGCGCGAGGCCAACGACCGCGGCTATGAATGCCTTCTGGCGGAGGATGCCACTGAGAGTTATTTTCCGGAGTTCAAGGTGGCAGCCCTTGCCATGATCAGGGCGCAGGGCGCCATCGTCGGCTGGACGGCAACGACGGACCAGGTGCTCGAGGGACTTTCCAATGCCTAACGTCGCATACGCGGCTCTCATCCAAGGGGGCTGGCGTGATCTGCCATTCGAGCATTTTCGCGAAGGCATCACAGTGCATTGGCTGCTCAAGGGTGGGCCGATGGAACCGTCGGTCGCCATCCTGAACTACCGGGCTGGCGCCAGCGTGCCGCGTCATCGCCATGCCGGGCTGGAGACGATCATCGTGCTGGAAGGCACGCAGAGCGACGAGAACGGCGATCATGCCGCGGGCAGCGTGATCCTGAACGCGGTCGGAACCGAGCATTCGGTGTGGACGAAGGATGGCTGCGTCGTGCTCATCCAGTGGAACCTGCCGGTAGTCATTCCGGGCGAGGCCAAATGAGTGACATTCGCTTCGACATAGCGAGCCTGCACGTTGCCTATCAGGCCGGCGTCGGCATTCGCGAGGTGATCGATGTGGTCCATGCGCGGCTCGCGGCGGCCGATGACCCCGGCATCTTCATCCATCTGGCGAGCAGGGCGGAGTTGCTTGCCGAGGCGGAAAAGCTCGGCCCGTTCGATCCCGCGGCAAAGCCGCTGTGGGGCGTGCCGTTCGCGGTCAAGGACAACATCGATGTTGCCGGCATGCCGACCACGGCGGGTTGTGCGGAATATGCCTACTTGCCGGCGAAAGACGCCACCGTCGTCGCGCGGCTCAAGGCCGCCGGCGCGCTGGTTGTCGGCAAGACCAATCTCGACCAGTTCGCCACCGGCCTGGTCGGCGTTCGCACGCCCTATCCAATCCCGAGGAATGCGATCGACCCGAAACTGGTGCCGGGCGGTTCCTCGTGCGGCTCGGCCGTGGCGACGGCGCGCGGCATCGTCTCCTTCGCGCTCGGCACCGATACCGCCGGTTCGGGGCGCATACCCGCCGGCCTCAACAACATCGTCGGGCTGAAGCCGAGCGTCGGCGCGCTATCAGCCGCCGGCGTCGTGCCGGCCTGCCAGACGCTCGACTGCGTCTCGGTCTTCGCGCTCACCGTCGATGACGCCTATCACGTGTTCGAGGCGGCGGCGGCAAAGGACGACGCCGATCCCTATTCGCGTGACCTCTGCATTCAGGCTCTTGCCGCGCGCCCGCCGGTGCTGACTGTCGGCGTGCCGGCCAGGGCGGACTGGACCTTCTTCGGCGACGAGGCGATGCAGGCGGGTTTCGAGGCCGCTCTTGCCTCGCTGGAGACGCTGGGCTGCCGGCTGGTCGAAATCCCGTTCGGTGATTTCTACGCCACCGCCACTCTGCTCTACGAAGGCGCCTGGGTGGCCGAGCGTTACGCCGCGATCAGGGACTTCATGGATGCCAACGAGGCCGCCATGCATCCGGTGACGCGGCAGATCATCGGCGGTGCGCGAAAACTTTCCGCTGCGGACGCTTTCAAGGGGCTCTATGCCCTGCAAGGCTATAAGGCCAAGCTTGCGCCGGTCATCGCCTCGGTCGACGTTTTCTGCGTGCCGACCGCGCCGACGCACTACACAGTCGAAGCGGTGCTGGCCGATCCGATCGTCACCAACAGCCGGCTCGGCACCTACACCAACTTCGTCAATCTGCTCGACATGTGCGGCATTGCCGTGCCGAGCGGAACCCGCAGCGACGGTCTGCCGATGAGCGTCACCTTGCTTGCCGCGGCGGGCAAGGACCACCTGACTGCGTCGCTTGCGCGCGATGTCCATGCGGCAAGCGGCCTTGCGCTTGGTGCTATCGGCTGGCCGCAGCCGCAGCGCGGCGATGTTCAGGCGGGCGTGGATGAAGGCACGATCGAGCTGGCCGTGGTCGGCGCGCATCTGTCGGGGATGGCGCTGAACGGCCAGCTGCAGCAGCTCGGCGCGATTTTCGCCCGGGCTGCAAGAACGGCGCCGCTCTACCGGCTTTACGCGCTCGCCGGCCAGTCGGTGCCGCGACCGGGGCTCGAACGGATCTGCAACGGCAAGGGGACAGCGATCGAGGTCGAAGTCTGGCGTCTCTCGCCGCAAGCCTTCGGCCGTTTTGTTGCCGCGATCCCGCCGCCGCTAGGCATCGGCACGCTTCTGCTTGATGACGGAACTTCGCCGAAAGGCTTCCTCGTCGAAAGTGCCGGTCTCACCGATGCAAAGGAGATTTCGCATTTCGGCGGCTGGCGCAATTTCATGGCGGGTCAGCTGCAGCGAAGCTGACGCTATCACTCGACCTTTTGCCTAAACTTCGAATGGCAGCTCGAGCAATCCTGCAAGATGAGATGCAGGAGGTGCTCCGCCGGCAATTTAGTGGGATCGGCTTCCGCGAGTGATGGTCGCTTGCCAAGCAGGCTGCCACCGCCCATCGCCAGGCCGGAACCCATTCTCATGTCGTCGGTGATGCGCGGCGGCGCCCGCTCGGCGTCGGAGGCCAAGGCGCTGGCCAGCGTCCCGATGTGGCGAGCCAGCTCTTCGAACTCCGCGCGGGCGGGGTCGATATCCGGCCTGGCGCCTGAAGGCGCGCCCAATGTCGCGCTGGGGAATTCGGCAATCAGGGCAGGGCCGGTGCGGGCGCGGATGGTCTCGGCCGCCGCCTTGAAGGCCGCGGCGTCGTACGCCTGCTTGCCGTCGAACATCCCGGCTATTGTCTTTGCGGCCTGGGCCATTTCCTTCATCGAGGCCTGGCGAGCCTGGATGACCGCATCACGACCCGAATGGGCGGCGGCGAGCACGACAGAGACGCAGGCAAGCGACAGGACCGCTATGATAGCTGCTTGTCTCATCGTTGGCACATAAGGAGCTAGAGAATTCTTGTGACCAGACTGTCCAGTCGGGAGTTCTCGCGATAGGCAAATCGGACCACAACGGCACCTAAGACGCCAGTGGTGGCACCGCCTATCACGTCGGTGAGATAGTGGGTGCCGATATAAATTCTCGACCAACAGATCAGCAATGCCATGATGGAGAGGGCCAGCGTCCGGCGCGGCAGACCTTGCATTGCAAGAGCAGCAACAACCGCAAAGCTGGCTGTCGCGTGGTCGGAGGGAAACGACCAGTCGGCGCTGGGCGCAATCAGCAGATGCGTCACGCCGGCATCGTAGGGCCGCAGCCGGTGGACGAATAGCAAAATGAACTGATTGATCGCCAGACCGAGCAGGAACGCCAAGCCGGCGGACAAGGCAGCATGGCGCACATGGTAGCGGTCGGCCTTTGCCCACCATTGCAGGGCAACAGCCAGCACCATCAGCGGAACGCCGATTTGTGAGACGGCGATCATTGCCTTATCAAGAAAAGGGCTGATCCCGGCTGCCGCGTTGATCCAGTGGGTGAGAGCTGCATCCATCGTTTCTCGTTTCCGCTGTTGTCGATCGCAAGGTGAATTTTGTGAAAGCAGTAGACGAACGCCGCATCCATCAGATTTTCGAGCTCAGCATCTGGCTTAAAGGGGCGCATGCCCTGATCGAATGCGTGGGCGGGATCCTGCTTTATGTCGTCACCACCGACGCCATTGCCTCCTGGGTCAATACATTCACCCAAGAGGAATTGATCGAAGATCCGAACGATTTCATAGCTGGCTATCTGTCGCAGATGGCAAGCCACTTTTCCGTCGCCAGCAAGGAGTTTTATGCCTTCTACCTACTTAGCCACGGCCTGATAAAACTGCTGCTCGTTGTCGGGCTTCTGAGAGGCAAGCTGTGGTCGTATCCGGCATCGCTTGCGGCGCTGGGCGCATTTATGATCTACCAAGTCTACCGCTACTCCTACACCCATTCGTTCGGCCTGCTTGTCCTGACCGTCTTCGATGCTGTCGTCATGGTGCTGATCTGGCATGAATGGAAGGTCGTGCGGCAGCACAAGCCGGCATGACAGCGAAGTTTGCACGTCAGCCGCTCCGATTTTCAATCCACCTCACTGGGCGACGCCTTGTCCTGCCAGCTCGTCGATGATCGGGCAATCCGGCCGCTCGTCGCCGTGGCAGTGACTGACCAATTGGTGGAGCAAGCCGCGCAATCCGACCAGTTCAGCGATCTTCCTGTCGATCTCCACCAGCTTGGCTTTCGCGATCACCTTCACGTCGGCGCTGTCACGTTCCCTGTCCTGGTACAGCGACAGCAGCTGGCGGCATTCGTCGACCGAAAACCCCAGGCTTCGCGAGCGCTGCAGGAAGCGCAGCCGGTGAATATCGGCCGTCGAGTAATCACGATAGCCATTGTCTGTCCGGGCCGGGCGCAAGAGCCCGATATCCTCGTAGTAACGGATCGTCTTGGCCGGCAAGCCGGATTTTTCGGATGCGACGCCGATGTTCATGGCGGAAATCTCCTTTGTCGGAGGAAATAGACCTTCCAGTAGATGGAAGGTCAACATCATGTGGCGATTTTGGATGCCTGACGCAACCGCCCGCCCGCTCCAACCGTTTGCCTGCCAGCACATACTGAACCTTCGGGAAGAAATCGGTCCTCGGAAACGTTTTTACCGAACAGTGCTCAAAACCCGGTGTTCGACACCGGGTGCCGATGAGCAAAGACCCTCCGGCGCTGGCTCGACGCAACACCGTGCAGACGCCGAGGAGACAGAACATGCCCGTCAAGGCCTATATCAACCGGATCGCGACAGCGGTGCCGGAGTACGAGGTTCATGAATTCTACCTGCGTTTCGCGGCCTCCATGCTCGCGGCCGATCGCCGGAGGATCTTCGAACGCATGGCCGATCTTGCCGGCATCGAGCACCGCTATTCCTGCTTTGCGCCGGCGTCCGACCCCGAGGGACCGTCCGCCGACCTGGCCGGAACCTTCATCCGGGGCGCGTTTCCCGGAACGGCGGCGAGAATGGCGATGTTCGACGATGCCGCACCTGTTCTGGCGCAAAAGGGCATCGACGGATTGCAGCTTGGCGACGACGCTTCCCGCATCACCCATTTGATCGTCACCACCTGCACCGGCTTTTCGGCGCCGGGCATCGATCTCGAGCTGGTTGCGCGTTGCGGGCTGCCGAACGGGATCGAACGCACGATGATCGGGTTCATGGGTTGCTATGCGGCGATCAACGGCCTCAAGCTGGCCCGCCACATCGTCCGCTCCGACCCGCAGGCCAAGGTCCTGCTGGTCAATATCGAACTCTGCACGATGCATCTGCGACAGACCACCGAGCTGGAAAAACTGCTGTCGTTCTGCCTTTGGGGCGACGGCTGCGCGGCTGCGCTCATCACTGCCGAGCCGGCCGGCATCGAGCTCGATAGCTTTCACTGTCTGGTGGCGAGGGAACGGCGGGACCTGATGCGCTGGAACATTCGCGACCACGGCTTCGAAATGGTTCTTTCCGGCCAGGTGCCGGCAGCGATTCATGAAGCGTTGCGGAACAGCCAGGCCGCCATCCTCGGAGGCCGATCGGCGAAAGACATCGACCTTTGGGCCGTGCATCCGGGTGGACGTTCGGTGCTCGACGCCGTCGAAAGGGCCCTGGAACTGGAGCCCACCGCGCTGGAACCATCGCGCGAGGTGTTGCGCCAGTATGGGAACATGTCGTCGGCGACCGTCATGTTCGTGATGAAGGAGATGCTGAAGGCGCCACCCGGCCTGCTCGGTTGCGGCATGTCGTTCGGACCCGGGCTGACGGCCGAAACCATGCTCTTTCGAACGGTGTCATGAGCGGCCTGGAGCACCGGCAGCTTGCGCCGGAAATCCTCGACGGACTTGCGGCCGACGATCCGCGAGCGCTGACCGCGCGCCGCGACCTTCGGCGCATCAATATGGTGATGTTTCAGGCGCCGATCATGACGTCGTTGCTCAGGAGGTTCGTGCCAACGCCGCCACGCCGCATCCTGGAGATCGGCGCCGGCGATGGCTCCTTCATGCTGGCGGTGGCGCGGCGCGTGGCCAGGCATTGGCCCGGGGTCGAACTGGTGATGCTCGACCGCGTCGGCCTCCTCACCGCGCAATTGCGCGGCGATTTTGACCGGCTGGGATGGAGGGCGGAAGGCGTCACCGCCGATGTCTTCGACTGGGCAGGAAAGATCGAGAGTGCGCGTTTCGACGCCGTCACCGTCAATCTGTTCCTGCATCACCTCGATGATGCACAGGTCGTGCGTCTGTTTTCGCTGATCGGGCCGAAAGCCCCGTTGCTCATTGCGACAGAGCCGCTGCGGGCGAAACTGCCGCTGGCCGCGACCCGTCTTCTGCCGGCAATCGGCGCCAACGACGTCACACGAAACGACGCGGCGCAAAGCGTGCGTGCCGGCTTTCGCGGCAGCGAGCTTTCCGGTCTCTGGCTTGCGGCCAACGGCAAACCGGTCGAGGAACGACGCGCCGGCCTGTTTTCCCACATTTTCGTCGGCGCCAGCGCCGGCAACGACCCATGACGGGATTGTCGACCCATGACGCGATCATCATAGGCGCCGGCCCGGCGGGCACATCCGTCGCGCTCACGCTGGTCCGGCGCGGATGGGCTGTGGCAATTGTGGAAAAGAGTGCGTTTCCACGCCGCAAGGTCTGCGGCGAATACATCTCGGCAAGCAATCTTGCGCTTCTCGACCGGCTCGAGATCGGCGATGCCTGGCGTACCAATGCCGGCCCCGAAATCCGCCGCGTCGGTTTGTTTTCCGGGGAGACCTGCGTCGAGGCGGCAATGCCACGTGCGGGAGCTGGGCCTCGGGCGAAAGACAGCTTCGGCCGGGCGCTCGGCCGGGACATTCTCGATTCTCTGCTTTTGCAAGCGGCGCGATCGGCGGGTGTCGAAATCTTTCAACCCTGCCGCGCCGTCGCCATCGAGCGGGATCGCGAGATGCAACGGGTGCGAATTCATCCCGGGCACGGAACGGCGATATTGCGAGCGCCGGTGATTGTCGCCGCACACGGCTCGTGGGAACCGGGACCATTGCCCAGCCAGCTCGCAAAGGCCAATCGCCCGTCGGACCTGCTCGGCTTCAAGGCGCATTTCACCGGGTCGTCCCTGCCGCCGGATTTGATGCCTCTGCTGGCCTTCCCCGGCGGCTATGGCGGCATGGTTTCGGCGGATCATGGCCGGTTGTCGGTCTCGTGCTGCATCCGGCGCGATATGCTCGCGCGGCTGCGTAAACAATATGGCCCCAAACAACGGAGCCACGTGTCGGCCGCCGATGCGGTCGCGCGCCATCTCGTGGACTCGTGCCGAGGCGTCAGGAACGCCCTGGAACCGGCTCTCCTCGACGGTCCGTGGCTTGCCGCAGGTCCGATCCGGCCGGGAATTCGCTCGTGCTACGAAGAGGACATCTTCCGCGTCGGCAATGCAGCCGGAGAGTCTCATCCTGTCATCGCCGAGGGCATCTCGATGGCGCTTCAGTCCGGCTGGCTGCTGGCTTGCGAACTCGCATCCGCGCCAAGTGGCCGGGCAGGGCGCGAGGCTGCCGCCACACGCTACGGGGCGGCCTGGAAAAGACTGTTCTCGACACGGGTCTACGCCGCCGCGGCCGTTGCCGGAATTGCCCTTCGCCCCGGCAGCGCCACCTTGATGGCAGCGATCGTCCGGAATTTCCCGCAGACACTGACGCTGGGCGCGCAACTGAGCGGCAAGACCAAGCCGGTTCCCGGCTTCGTCTAGGCGACATAGCGGTCCCATGAGCCGTAGTGCTCCTTGCTTCGGCGCCCCCGAGGCAGGCTGAGGCCGATCACAACTAGCCCTGCAACGGCATTGTTCAATGTCGAACCTCTGGTCGCGCCGTCGAGCAGCCAGGGCGCTGCGATCAGCCATAACCCGAACGGCAGGTTGAGGAAACGCAACGGCCGTGCCACCTCGGCCATGGCGCAGACCGCGATCGTGATGATCATGGCGCCCGAGAGGTGATCGCTGCTTGCAATGGCGCCGGCCGTGCCGAAGACCAGCCGCGAGATCATCAGCCAACCGCCGACGATACAGCATGCGACCAGCGTCCATGGAAACGTGACACCGCGAATGGCTGCGGCGGACTGTGCGGCAAGCGCGGCGGAAAAGCCGGGATCGTTCTTGTCCGCCTCGCCGTTCGGCTCCGGCCCGCCTTGGAAAAAGGTGCGCCAGAACGGACGGTCTGCCCGCACGCTGCGCAGCATGTACTGGCCCATGGCGACCACCTCGTCCAGCGTCAGCGGGATCATGACCAGCATGGCCGCCGCCGCGATGAGGCACAGTGTGCAATAGGTGCCGATCATGATCGGCTGGATGATGATGAAGAAGATCGAGACGCCGCCGAGCGGCACCACCAGGATGAAGAAGAAGGTCACCATCCAGGGCATGGTGCGCCAGCGGGTCGCCGTGCCCATCGCGCCCATCAGGGTTTCGATCATATAGGCCACGGCGCCAAGCCCGGCATCAGCGACTGGCCAGGCTCGAGAAACGTCGGATGTGATGATGAATTCCGTGCCGTTCCTGCCGTCTCCGCCGGGGAAGAACGGCTCCCAGACAGCACCCACATGGCCGAGCTGGTAGGCAGTGAGATAGCGGGCGATAAGGAAACCGAAGAAACCGAGCGCGATGATCGGCAGGCGCTGCAGCCAGGATGACGGCGAGTAGGTCCAGCCGGGCGGAACGGTGCTCTCGTCCATCATCCCTTCGTGGCTCATGCCCGGCATCATCGGGACGAGCACCGAGAAAGTGATGGCCAGCGCGCCGACGATCGTGTCGTTCATGGTGGCGGCGGCGCTCGGCGTCCAGAAGAACAGCGGCGCGAACAGCAGCCATAGGCCGGCGATCGTCGTGCCCCATTGCGCCCAGGAAAAACGCGGCGACAGTGCGAGCCCGCCAAACAGCATCAGCAGCAAACCCGAGACAATGTCGCTCCAGCCGGTGAGCGCGTTGCGCAGCACCGGTTCCCACAGTCCACGCTCTTGCGTGATGTCACGCACAGTGCCGGCCGCCGCCGGATCGAACAGCGCGAACTGAAGCGGGCTGGTGAGGAGCCACATGCCAAGCGTGATGACCAGGAAATGAGCCCAGAGCATCTGCTTGCCCATCCCCGCCATCTCGGCCATGTGTCCGGGTTTCATCTTGTCGTGTTTGGCCTCGAACGCCTTGTCTTTCTCTCGCGCTTTTGTTCCGCTGCCGGCCACCTTGGCGGCGTTGAGCTTGTTGGCCCGATACCAGCCGGCGGGATCTGCCTTGAGCGCGTCGACGATCCGCGGCAACGTCTCGCGCAGGGAATGCCGGGGCTGCCAGCCGAGGACATTGCGGGCACGGCTGATATCGATCGCGTAGTGGTCGTCGGCGATATCGACCATCCAGGGACGAACGAATGATTCTTCGCCCAGCACGTCCTGTTGGACCCAGGCACCCGCCTTGGCGAGCGCCTTCGGCACCTCCCGTGTCTCCCAGTTCTCGCCACGGATCAACCGACCAATTTCGGCTTGAAGTTCGCCGTAGCCCATGACCTCAGGCTCGCCGAGAAGCAGCGCCAGCTCCGTGGGAAGTTTCTTCCGCCGATCTATAAGGCGCGCCACCGCATCGGTGAGGTCTTCCAGATGCAGGAACGACTGCCCGGTGCGCAGGTCACCCGGATATACATGCCCGGTCGGATCCTCTTCGTAGATACGCGCAATCTGATTGGCGAGGAATGCGTTACGGCCGAGATCATCATAGACGCCGGCCGGCCTGGCATAGACGACAGGGATCGCCCCGTGCTGCTCATGGATCAGGCGCTCGGTCTCGATCTTCGAGGTGCGGTAGGGTAGGTTCGATTCGAGCGGCCAATCCTCATCGATGATGTCGCCTGGTCGGCCACCCTTGTGCGCCAGCATCGAACTCATGAAGACAAACTGCTCGACCTCAAATTGTTTCAGGGCGCGCAGGAGCTTCTCGGTGCCGCCAACCGTAATCTTTTCGTAGAGCGGGTTCCGTTCGCCTGTGAGATCGAAATAGGCCGCAAGGTGGATCACCGAGGCGAGGCGGGCGCCATAGGCCGTCCGCACGCGCGCCAAGCCGGCAGCCACGGCGTCCTCCGATGTCAGGTCGATGCAGACGCACTCCGCGGCCGGCGGCGGCTGACGCGTCGCCGCCCGGTCGAGACCGACGAGAGCAAACCGGTCGGCGAAGCTGTTGACCAGAGCCGAGCCGATGAAGCCGGTGCTGCCGGTAACAATAACCGTGTCTTTGCGCTTCGCCATCCAGACCTCATAGCCGGCGATTTGCCACTCCTGAGAGGGCCGAAGGCGACAGACGTTAAGAGCCGAAGGGCCGGACCAGTTCCGACGCCGACCCGATGACGCTGCTGCTTCCGGTGACGCCTACAACTTTCCGTCCTTTTTGCTCTTTTGACCCCGACTGCCTATGCCGTCAGGTTCGCAAATATTTGACCAGCGCCGCGATCGCGAGCACGAGGGTGACAAGCACCAGGACCCAAATGAGCGCCATGCCGCCCATCATCCACATTGAACCGTCCATCATCATTACAATCATCCCTCCCGCCGCCGCTGCCACCGGCGATTGCGAGGGGAACTAGTTCGCCATGTACGCCCGTCAAGGCGAACTCGATCAGCCCACGAAGGCGGTGGCTTGCCGGTCAATCAGGGCATGTTCAATGCTATCGACGAACGAGTTCATAGTAGGCTTCGGCCAAAACATGCTGGCCGTGCGGTAACTCGGGAACGGCAGGGCTTTGATCCAGTGCCTCCAGCGCTCGCAGCAAATGCTCCGCGACATCCGATCTGCCTTGCCGATATGCCTCTCTGAACAGGGCCAGTAGCTGCCTTTCGAAATTCATGGTTCGGTCCGCCATTGGACGATCTCCGGAAGTTGGCAATGAGCCTAACCGTTCCAGCCACCGGAAGGTCAAGCGCTCCTTTCAAGAAGCTAGAACAGGTTGAGAGCGCTTGTTGAACCGCATCCGAGGCGTCGCCCGGCTCTACTCTCCACCGCCGCAGCCGTCGGAGAGATCCCAGACGTCGACGACCTGCTTGCCGGTGAAACCGTGCTCGCGGATCAGGAACTTCGCCAGCCCGCCATACACTTTCCAGCGCCAGCATTGACAGCAGCATGGGCCTTTCTCGTTGGAATTGGCCATCGCGTAGTCGTAGGCCTGCTGCTCATCGCCGGAGAGCTTCACATCGTAGTAAGGAATCAATTTTTGGGCGATGCCAGCCGGAATGTCGTATGGATCGACGGGGATCATGGCGATATCGCGATACTTGGTCAGCCCATTCAACTGCTCGATGTAGCGCTTCATTTCCATCGGGCTGCAACATGAGCCCTTGATCCGCGACGTGCTTGGCATGGTTGCGATCGACTCCGTGAATTTGGCCGAACACGTGCTGTTGCCATTTTCGCTGAGGTCTTTGAAGCGACCCGCCATACCGGGGTCCTCCGCAGCGATTGCCAAATCCGGTTCGTTGACAAAGCCGGCAACCATCGCGGCGCCGAAAACACCGCCGAAAACAACCATTCGTCTGTTTGGGGACATTGTCCGGACCATGACTAATTCCTTTCCCGGTCTTCAGCCGATGCGCGTGAATATTGGAAACTGTTCGAGCAGCCAGAACGAGAATGTCGACATCCGTCCGGTGACCATGGCGAGCCCCATGACGACCATGATACCCCCGGCGGCGAACTGCAACATCGAGCCGGTCCGGCGCATCGCCTTCAGCCGCCGCGCCAGACTGTCGGTGAACAGAGCGGCAAGCAAGAAGGGAAGGCCGAGGCCGAGCGAATAGACGGCGAGCAGCGTCACGCCTTCGGCGACGGTGGCCGACGCGGCGCCGACGGTCAGGATGGCGCCGAGGATCGGGCCTATGCACGGGGTCCAGCCGAAGGCGAAGGCGAGGCCGAGAACATAGGCCGACGTCGCCTTGCCACCGGGCATATCGGCATGAAATCTCGCTTCGCGCATCATCCAGGATGGGCGAAGCAGACCGGTGAGGAACAGGCCGAACAGGATGACGATCGCACCGCCGGCCAGGTTGAGCTCGATGCGGTGGCGGAGCAGCAATCGGCCGAGCGCCGTGGCGCTGGCGCCTAGCACGATGAAGACGGTCGAGAACCCGAGCACGAAACAGAGGCTCAAAGCGGCCGCCGACAGGCGCGCCGACCCGTCCATCGGCGTCCTGCCGGCGACATAGGACACATAGCCCGGCACCAGCGGCAGCACGCAAGGAGAGAGAAACGAGACGATGCCGGCCACGAAGGCGGTCAGCACGCCGATGTTGGAGAGTTCGGGCATCGGTCAATTGTTCCCGCTTGCCGGCGTTACTTCTTCAGGGCCCTTGCCTGCCCGATCAATTTCTTCATCGGAGCAAGATCGGTCGCGCCTTGAAAAATCTGGTCGCCGACGACGAAAGTCGGCGTTCCGGCGATTTTCAGCGCCTGAGCCAGTTTCGCATTTTGGTCAATCGCCGCTTGGATGTCCGGATGCTGCATATCGGTCTTCAAGCGAGGGACGTCGAGGCCGACCTCGGCCGCGATCCTGAGAACGATCGTCTCGTTCACCCGGCTCTTGGCGTCATACAGGGCCTTGTGGAACTCCGCATATTTGCCCTGCATCTGAGCCGCGAGCGCTGCCTTGGCCGCAAATACGGAATCAGGGCCGAGGATGGGGAATTCCTTGTAGACGATGCGCAACTGCGGGTCGTTGGCCGCGGCTTGCGCCATGATCGGCGCCACTTGGCGGCAATAAGGGCAATTATAGTCGAAGAATTCGGCCATGGTGACGTTGCCTTGCGCATTGCCGCCGACGGGGCTTTGCTTGTCGCGGAAAATGTCGTCCGCGCGCGACGCCAGAACCGCCTTTACCTGGGCCGCCTCGGCCTCGCGCTGGCGCTGATCCAGGCTTTGCAGCGCCTGCACCAGGACTTCGGGATGGGCGAGGATATAGTCGTGGATGCGCTGGTCGATTTGGTCCTGGGACATTCCGCCAGCTGCCATCGCCGATCGCCCGGCGCCCTGAGGGCCCGGATTTAGCAGGAACCATCCGGTCACGGCGGCAAGCAGCAGGGCGCGGACAAGCCAGCTCCCATATCGGTTTGCCTGTTTTACGCTGATCGTCATATGCATCTCTCCTTGTTCTCCGTCGAGGCGCCCGGTCGGCATGCCGCCGGCGAAATTGCGCGTCAAAAGAAGTTCTTCAATTTTGCCAGCCAGCCTTCGTCCGGCTCCCCACCCGTTTCCTGTTCATGGTGCGGACGCTCGACGCCGTTGGTGAGCGCGTTGACGAAGGTGACAAGATTGACCGGCGCGAAATCCAGGCCGTGAAAATTGGCGCGCCACCGGCCTTCCTTGTCGATGACATGAGTGACGATGCCATGCGCCTGAATGCCGTCATCTGTCTTGCTGAATCTGTGGCCGAAGGCTTCCGCCAGCTTGCGGGTCGCGTCCTCCGGCTGATCGGGTGTCGTGGTCAGGAACAACCAATTGACCGGATCGAGCCCGTGCGCCGGCCCGTAGCTGCGCAGCACGTCCGGCGTGTCCCGCGTCGGGTCAGTGGTGATAGTCACGAAGGTGACCTGGTCCTTCATCGGCGTGGCGTTCACCATCGCCTGGATCTCGGCGATCTTCTCGGCGTGGAGCGGGCATACGTCCGTGCACGACGTGTAGACGAAGTGGAGGACGACGACCTTGCCATGCAACTCGGTCGGCCGCACGATACGCCCCTCAGCGGTGCGCAGGGTGAAATCGGGTATCGGCTTATCAATCGGCTGGAAATACTTCTCGTCGCCCTTGAGCATGGCGTCGACTTCATCGAGCGAATGCGCCTGCGCGCCGTGAAAAAGGCCGAGGATCAGCGCCGCCAGTGCGATCAGGCCGCACAGCAAGCGCGTGCCCAAAGTCGGCGAGAGCGCTTGCCGCTCGTTTTGGGTCTGGATAGGCATCAACCGCTGCCTTTCGTGGTGCCTTCCCCATCCGCTTTTGGGGCAGCGTTTTCCGTTTGGCAGGTGCGGCCTGTCATCCGGTTCATGCACAGGCCGAGCGCGCACATGGCCACGCAAGGCAGGACGCTGAGCAGCAGTGGCGCAATGCCCGCGGCGACCAGCCATGTCCAGTTGAAGGCGAGGCCGGCGACGGCAATGACCGTGCCGGCAGCGATTAGTCCGCGCCGGTCACCGAGATAGTGGCGGATGGCGTGAAGAATGCTGCGGCCAAGCGAAGCCTGCGAGGTTTCGGGCGATTCTGTTGTGGTCATGTCTTTTCCTTTCTCAGTTGGCCCCGAAATGGCTGCGGATGAACGCCATCATTTCGGGTGAATCCCATTCGGCTGGGCCGATCAGCCGGCCGATTTCCTTGCCCTCGCGGTCGATCAGCAATGTCATGGGAAGGCCGAGGGCGCCGAGCGTGAACATCGCCTTGCCCGTTGTGTCGATGTTGAGGGCGAGATGCTCGACGCCGATCTCGGCGAAGAACTTTTTCACGATGTCCGGACCGCCGCGATCCATCGACAGCGCGATGACCTCGAAGTCCGGTCCGCCGAGCTTGGCTTGCAACCGGTCGAGCGTCGGCATTTCCTTGCGGCAGGGAGCGCACCATGTCGCCCAGATGTTGAGCAGCAGGACCTTGCCGTGGAAATCCGCAAGCGTTTTCGGTTGACCGTCGGCGTCCTCAAAGCTGATTTCCGGCACGGGGACGGGAGCCTCATGAACGGCGAAGTCCTGCGGCGGCTCGACGGCCGATGCGGGCTGCGCCACCGCGAGCAAGGCGCCGAAGAGCGCGAGAGCGAGCATCTTCACGGTTGCCGCTCCTTCGCCTCGGCCCTCAGGCGCTCGACGAGCGGCATGATCGTTTTCTCAAGGGCCTCGTCCGTCACCGCGCCAATGTGCTTGTAGACAATGCGGCCGTCGGCACTCACGACAAAGGTTTCCGGTATGCCGTAGACGCCCCAATCGATGGAGACGCGGCCGTTCAGATCCGCGCCGGTACGCGTATAAGGATCGCCCATCGTGTCGAGCCATTGTGCGGCGTCATCGGGCCTGTCCTTGTAGTTGAGCCCATGCAGCGGCACCGTCTTGCTCGCCGCCAGTTGTATGAACACAGGATGTTCCTCGCGGCAGGCCAAGCACCAGGATGCGAAGACGTTGACCAGCGAAACGTCGCCCCGCAGGTCACCGCTCGACAAACCAAACGTGCGGCCCTGGACCGGCGGCAGGCTGAATTGGGGCACCGGCTTGCCGATCAGCACCGATGGAATGTCGGACGCATTGCGCGTGAGCCCCCAGGCGAGCAACACGGCCAGCCCGACGAAAATCATCACGGGCAGGACGACCAGTAATCGTCGAAGCAAGGCGCGCCGAATGGCTGCCGGTCCCGCATCGGATTGAACGTCACCGCTGGTCATGATGCACCCGGCCGATTGTGGTCCGACGACCCGTCAGCACGTATCTTGCGAGTGCTGCGACGGCGAGCACCAGAACCAGCAGCACGAGGAAACCGGCAACGGACAGGAAGGTCATCGCAAGCCAGGTTCTGGCCGGACAATCGGAAATGTCGGTCAACATCGCGGTGCCTTTCACTCCGTCGCGTAGACGGTCGGCGCCTTGCCGTCCTTGGTGAAAGCATAGATCGTCCAGGTCCCGTCTTTCTCGCCGCCCATGCCGGGCGCGCCCGTCGGCATGCCGGCCAGCGTGATGCCTGTGATTGCTGGCCTTTCGGTCAAAAGCTTCTTGACGATCTCGACCGGCACTAGGCCGTCGACGACATAGCCGTCGACCATCAGCGTATGGCAGCCTTGCAGGTCGGCCGGCACGCCGGCATCGCCGCTAATCTGCGAGAGGTTGTTGACCGGCTTGATCTCGACCTTGAAGCCATTGTGCTCCAAATAGTTAGCATAGGATTCACAGCAGCTGCATTGCGGGTTCTTGTACATCACCGCTTCGATCGTCGCGGCGACGGCCGGAAGGGGCATGGCGATCGCGACGGCGAAGGCCGCAAGCGAGTAGGTCAGTTTCATGGCAGTCTCCTCGGGTTCCAGAAATTCATCGCCGGCCGTCACTGCGTCGCGTAGACGGTCGGCGCCTTGCCGTCCTTGGTGAAGGCGTAGATCTTCCAGGTCTCGGTCTTCTCGCCGCCCATTCCCGGCGAGCCCATCGGCATGCCGGCCATGGCGATGCCGGTGATTTGGGGCTGTTCCGTCAGCATCTTCTTGACCAAGTCGACCGGCACGAAGCCGTCGACCACGTAGTCGCCGATCACCACCGAATGGCAGCCTTGCAATTGCGCGGGAACGCCGAGCCCAGCGCTTATCTGGCTGAGGTCGTTGGTCGGCTTGAGCTCGACCTTGAAGCCGTTCTGTTCGAGATAGGCGGCGTAGGTCTCGCAGCAGCTGCAGCTCGGGTTCTTGTACATCACCGCCTGGATCGTTGCGGCGAATGCAGGCATCGGCATTGCGATTGCGACCGCGAGAGCGGCGATTGAGTAGGGCAGTTTCATTTGCAGTTCTCCTTGGGTGATTGGGTGGCGAAAAATCAGGTCACGCGGAAGACGGTCATCAGACCCGCCATCTGGTGGTCGGCGACATGGCAGTGCAGCATCCAGTCCCCGGGATTGTCGGCGACGAAGGCGCATTCGATCACATCCTTGGGGGCGAGCAGCACCGTGTCCTGCCATTGGCGGTGCGGCACCGGCGAACCGTTGCGCGAGATGACCGACAGGCTGAAGCCGTGGACATGCATCGGGTGCCACCAGGCGGTTTCGTTGCGCATGGTGAGATGGCAGGTCACACCGCGTTTCAGCGTGAACTGCGGCGCCATGCCGGCATGGCCGTCGCCGGTCATCGACATGCCGTTGATCGCCCAGGCCGCACCGCCGTTCATGCCCATCATCCCCATGCCCATCATGCCGCCGACGCCCTTGAGCTTGCCGCCGCCCATCATGCCGCCCTGCAGCACGATTTCCTGGCGCTCGGCGCCAGCGAGGTCGGGCTGGGGCAGAGGGTTGCGCGGCAGGCCGGCTGGCGCGTCGAGCGGATGCGCCCTGATCGGCGGCGCTGCGTCATAGGCCAGCGTGGTCAGCGTATAGGCGAGGCCGTCGTAGAAATCGTCGATCACCGCGTGGCGGCTGCCGGGGTGGCCCTGCATGTCGAGCACGATGTCGATGCGCATGGCGGGCGCCAGCACCAGGCGACCGCCCTCCGGTTCATGCGGATCGCAGGGCTGGCCGTCGATGGCGACGACGACCGGACGGTGGCCTTCGAAGCGCAGCGCCATCATGCGGGCAAGCGAGGCATTGGCGAGCCGCAGCCTGACGCGCTCGCCGGCCTTCACGCTCCGATCGCCTGGCCCCGTGCCGTTGACGGTGACGACATTGCCGACGCGGCCCGACATCGACGCATCCATGGCGCTGCCGAAGCCGCCGGCGATCTGCCCATTGGCCGCAAGCCGCCAGTCCTGCAGCAGCCACAGAATGTCACGGTCGACGGCGACCGGCTCGACCTCCTCAACGACCAGTGCGCCGGCAAGGCCTCGGCCGAGCTGGACCAGGCTGTCGGCGTGCGGATGGTACCAGAAGGTGCCGGCGTCCGGCAGTGTGAACTCATAGACGAAACTTTGCCCCGGCCCGATCGGCTTCTGGGTCAGGCCCGGCACGCCGTCCATGGCGTTTGCCAGGCGAATGCCGTGCCAGTGGACGGTCGTATCCTCGTCGAGACCGTTCTCGACAGTGATGCGGACCGGCTGGCCTTGCCGCAGGCGCAGGGTCGGGCCGGGAATTGTGCCGTCATAGGCCCATACCGTGGTTTGCGGACCACCTGCGTCGATTAACCCGGCATGGGCTGGCGCGACCTTGATACGGCGCTCATCAACTGCGGCTGCTCGCGCCGGGCGCATCGACGTCGAGACGGCGACGCCCGCCGCCGCAAGCAGGAACCCGCGGCGCGACAGGAAAAGACTGGAATTGCTATTCACCCTTACGTTCCTTGCGATCTCGATCGACGGCGAGCGTCGACTGATTGCTGTCCGCGCCCGTCGCGCATCAACGCGAGCGGGCGACCGGACGCCGGACATCAGCCGTGGGACGGCTGAAACGGCGTCAGACGAGAGCGCTGGGTCTTGGAGGGTATGGGTCGGGCAGGGAACTTCGCCCGTGCAGGAACGGCGCCGGCAGCGGCGATATTTGCGACGGCAGCGGGGTCGTCGTCATCTCGAGCTTCTGCGGCAGCAATGCAAGCGCCGGCGCAATGCAGGTCGGCGGGCAGTATATCCCCTTGCCGTCACCGCCGGCACCCTTGAGGCACCCCTTGCAGTCACCCTTCATGGCGGCATCGGCCATCTTGCCCATGCCGGGCCCCGCAGGCATGGTCATGCCATCGCCGGCAGCCATGCCGGCCGTCATCGTTGCCGACATGATGCTGGCCTGTGCACCGGACAGGCTGAGCCCCACGGTCAGGAAGACCGCGAGCAGCGTGACAAGCATGTGTTTTGGCGACAGCCGAGCCAACATCTGCTCAGGCTGACCGCAAAGTACGGTTTTTGCAAGTGCCAATGCTGTGACATAGCGACCAAGGGGAGCCAATCAGTGCCGGGCATGCTCGCATTTATCGTGATCCGCCAGCACCTCGATGACACGGCATTCGCAGACTTTTCCGTGCCGGCAGCCTTCGACCATATGCTCCAGCTCGGCTTTCAACGCTGTAAGGCTGCGTATCCGCTGAACCACGTCGGCCAGACGCGCCTTGGCAATGGCGTCGGCGGTCGCACAAGGCTGGCTGGGATTATCCTGCAGCGTCAGCAGCGCCCTGATGGCTTCGATCCCGAACCCCAACTCGCGCGCGTGCCTGATGAAGGCGAGCCGGCGCAAGTCTGCCGCTTCATACTGCCGGCGATTGGCTTCGCTGCGGGCAGCGGCAGGAAGCAACTCGATCTGCTCATAGTAGCGAATGGTTGGAACCTTCACGCCGCTGTGTCGGGCCGCTTCACCGATGGTCATACCTGTTGACATTTCGCTTGCTCCTCTAGTCGCTAGAGAATGTAGCGTCGCGCTCGAAGATACAAGAGGTTCACCATGGCTGCGACCAAACAACAGACCCGCTACCGCGTGGAAGGCATCGATTGCGCCGGTTGCGCCAGCAAAATCGATACGGCCGTGCGGCGGATGCCTGGTGTTCAGGACATCAACGTATCCGTTTCGGCGGGCACTCTGACGGTCACTCATACTCCCGAAAGCAATCTCGGCGCGATCGAGAGGAAGGTCACCGGCCTCGGCTACGCCGTCGCTCCGCTGACCTCCAAGTCTGGGACGCCGGCGTCCGATCAATCCGCCGACAACCATGCCGACGGAAGGCGCAATCACGACGAGACCGTAGCGGGGTTACATGACAACGATGATGCGCCGGCGTCGGAGCTATGGTGGGACAGCGCCAAGGGCCGCCTGGCCATCGCCAGCGGGGTCGCCTTGGCCGTGGCTTTCGCGATTGATTACGCCTGGCCCGCAACCGGCCCGTGGGCCTTCATCGCCGCAATGCTGCTCGGCCTGGCTCCGATCGCGCGCCGAGCGGCCATGGCCGCAGCGGCAGGCATTCCGTTCACAATCGAAATGCTGATGACTGTGGCGGCGGCCGGGGCCGTCATCATCGGTGCCGGCGAGGAAGCGGCGACGGTGGTCTTCTTGTTCCTCATCGGCGAGTTGCTCGAAGGGGTTGCGGCCGGCAAGGCACGGTCCAGTATTCAAGCGCTCACGGTCCTCGTTCCCAAAACCGCGTTCGTCGAGAAAGGCGGCCAGACCCGCGAGGTGCCGGCAGAAAGCCTGGCTGTGGGCGCCATCATCCTCGTGCGGCCGGGCGACCGGATTCCGGCTGACGGCGAGATCACCCAAGGCGGGAGCGCCATCGATGAATCACCCGTCTCCGGTGAAAGCGTGCCGGTGCGCAAGGACGTCGGCGACACGGTCTTTGCCGGCACTATCAACGGCGACGGCGTGCTGCGCGTCAAGGTGACGGCGACCGCCGCAGACAACACGATTGCACGCGTGATCAAGCTGGTCGAGGAGGCGCAGGAAAACAAGGCGCCGACCGAGCGCTTCATCGATCGCTTTTCGCGCTGGTACATGCCCGGCGTTGTCGCCGTCGTGGCGTTCGTGGCCGCCACACCGCCGCTGCTCTTGGGCGGCGATTGGAACGAATGGATATACAAGGGGCTGGCGCTGCTGCTCATCGGCTGCCCGTGCGCGCTGGTCATTTCAGTTCCGGCGGCGATCGCGGCGTCGCTTTCGGCCGGAGCCCGGCGCGGCCTGCTGATGAAAGGTGGGGCGGTGCTGGAAGGGCTCGCGACCATCAACGCCGTGGCGCTCGACAAGACCGGCACGCTGACGCTCGGCAAGCCACAGGTCACCGATGTCGTTGCGGTGGGTGCCAGTGAACGCGACATCCTTTCGCTCGCGGCAGCGCTTGAGATCGGCTCGAGCCATCCCCTCGCTTTGGCCATCCTCCAAAGGGCCAAAGCCGGCAACATTCCCGTGCCGCCTGCCGCCGAAGCCAAAGCGATCGGCGGTAAAGGGGTTATCGGTCGTGTCGGCGGCAAGAACCTGTTTCTGGGCTCGCCAGTCGCGGCGGGCGAGATAAACCTGCTGCCAGCAGACCAGGCGGCACGCATCGTGGCATTGAACGATGAAGGCAAGTCAGTGGCGGTGCTGCTTGTAGACAACGCGCTGGCCGGCTTCATTGCCATGCGCGACGAACCCCGGCCGGATGCTTTCGCCGGTCTAAAGGCGCTGACCAATGCAGGCATCAGGACAGTCATGCTAACCGGCGACAATAAGCGCACGGCGGCTGCCATCGGCAAACAGCTCGGCATCGAGGTGCGCGCCGAACTGCTCCCTGAGGACAAGCAGCGCATCCTCGGCGAGTTGAAGGGGCAGGGGCTTAGGGTAGCCAAGGTCGGCGACGGCATCAACGATGCGCCGGCACTTGCCGCGGCCGATGTCGGCATTGCCATGGGCGGCGGCACCGATGTGGCTCTTGAAACGGCTGACGCAGCGGTGCTGCATGGACGCGTCGGCGACGTTGCGGCCATGATCAGGCTGTCCCAAGCAACCATGGCCAACATCAAGCAGAACGTCACCATTGCGTTGGGCCTGAAGGCAGTGTTCCTGGTGACGACGATCGCCGGCATCACCGGCCTCTGGCCCGCCATTCTCGCGGACACCGGGGCGACGGTGTTGGTGACGGCCAATGCCATGCGGCTGTTGCGTTGGAAGAGCAGCTGGTAAGAGCGACAACGGCATCGTGTTAGGACAGACCATGCAGCAAGCCATTGCGTCGGACGGCCTTCGCCGGGTGGTGCTTGTCGTCGCACTGCTGAACCTGGGTTATTTCGGCATTGAATTCGCTGTCGCGCTGGCGATCGGCTCGGTGTCGCTGTTCGCCGACAGCGTCGATTTTCTGGAAGATGCCTCGGTCAATCTCCTCATACTGCTCGCCATGGGATGGTCGCTGCGTGCCCGCTCGCGGGTCGGCATGGCGCTGGCGCTTATCCTGCTGGTGCCGGGCCTGGCGACGCTGTGGACCGCGTGGGAAAAGTTCAACATGCCGGTGCCGCCGCAGCCAACGGCGCTGACGCTGGCGGGATTAGGCGCTCTGGCGGTCAATCTGTCGTGCGCCTACATGCTGGCGCGCTACCGCCATCACAGCGGCAGTCTTACCAGGGCGGCATTCCTCTCGGCCCGCAACGATGCGGTCGCCAATATTGCGATCATACTGGCCGGATTGGTGACGGCCTTCCTGTGGCGCTCGGCGTGGCCGGATTTGATCGTCGGCCTGGGAATCGCGGCACTGAATGCAGATGCGGCGCGCGAGGTCTGGGAGGCAGCTCGGGAAGAGCACCGGGCCGTTTCGTGAACTCCAAAACGCTCAGCGCGCTGCCGCATTGCCAATCCGCCAATGCAGGCCCCTATACCGGCCAGCAGTCAGCCAGAAACTTGCGCGATCTCTAATATAATCGCACCCTTTCAAAGCGGTCGGAGGGAGAACCGCCCATAAGCAAAAAACGGGAGGAAAAACCATGAACAGCATGAGCCTCACCACACTTGGACGAAGTCGACCGGGTTGAAGCGGTGAAACGATGAACCGCACAAGGCCACGCACGTCATCAAAAGGCCCGCGCCTCCGAAGAGGACGCGGGCCGATTTCGTCGGTATGCGCTAGGCAGGTATCAAGACGGCGATGCGGTGGATGCCGACCACCTTGCTGGTGTTGGCCGCCGCGTCGGTCTTGCCCTTGGAGCAGGTATATACGTCACCTTCCTTGAGCTTGAATTCCTTGTCGGCCTTCTTGATCGTGAATTCACCGGCGGCAATGGTGCAGACCATGTCGTTGTCCATCACCATTTGAGGGGCGGCTGCTCCGGGCTGAAAGACTATATCGACAATTGAGATGCTCTTGTAGGCGGGGATATCGGAATTGCCGGTGCCGACCTCGACCAATCTGACGCCGGGTGCAATCTCCTTGCCTTCCTTCGGGCCGTATTTCTTCACCTTTGCCGCCGCCGCCAGCGTGAACAAAGGCGTTACCGCTGCCGCCGTCACGCCGAGAGCAATCGCGGACCTGCGATTCATGGTTTTCATCGCGTCCTCCCATTTTATGTTTGGCCACGCACCAATGCGCATGACCACAATATATTAACACATATGCAGATAATTGCAGCACGGCGTTTCGGAGCTTCCGGGAGCGAACCGCCTCCCGGTCGAATGCGACCGAATAGCAAACAATTCCATGCTATGCTGACGAGCCATCAAACGGACGGCGGGGGATAGCAATGTTGGAAACGGACAAGGTATTCGCCGGCTCAATTCCGGAAAACTACGACCGCTATATGGTGCCGTTGATTTTCGAGCCGTTCGCCGCAGATCTTGCACGACGGGCAGCGTCCTTGTCGCCAAGCGCCGTTTTGGAAACCGCCGCGGGCACCGGGGTTGTCACCCGCGCATTGGCGCCAAAACTGTCGCCCGGTGCAAGCTATGTCGTAACCGACCTCAACCAGCCGATGCTCGACTACGCCGCTTCGCGGCAAGCTCCCGACGATCGCATCAAATGGCGTCAGGCTGATGCTCTGGCGCTACCGTTCGAAAATGCGGCCTTCGATCTCGTTTGTTGTCAGTTCGGTGCGATGTTCTTTCCCAACCGCTCATCTGCCTATCGCGAAGCGCGGCGAGTCCTGAAGCCCGGAGGACATTTTCTATTCAGCGTATGGGATCGCATCGAAGAGAATGTATTTGCGGACGATGTGACGAATGCCCTGGCGAGGATTTTTCCGAACGATCCACCGCGCTTTCTGGCACGCACGCCGCATGGCTACCACGATACGGCACTGATCCGTAGCGAGCTGGAGGACGCAGGTTTTTCCGGTGTGGTGATCGAGACGAGAGCCGAACAAAGCCGTGCCTCCTCGCCCCGCGTTCCGGCCGTTGCATATTGCCAGGGCACTCTCCTTCGCAATGAAATCGAGACCAGAGAGGCGGGAAAACTGGACGCTGCAACCGACTACGCCGCAGCCGCGATTGCTGACAGGCATGGCAGCGGCGAGGTTGCTGCCAAAATCCAGGCTCACATAGTGGTGGCTGTGGCCTAGGTGTTGGATATCCCGCTCCGGCACTTCGCGACATTCAGCTGCTGTGCGGCAAACATCTTGCCGCTATCCCGAATTCTCAGAGGTTAACGTTCATTCGCCCGAGTGGCAGGTCGACAAGTGCCAGGTCGATAATCGCCGGTTTGACCGATCGCCGGGGCTTGATGGCGGCGGCTACCGGCCGCGCGATTCCCGTCGGCCCGGCTTCACTTTGGCAGCCATGGCCGACTCCGCCCAGCAAGGTCTAGTCATTTCGCTTTCTTGACTCGGCCGACAAAAACGGGCAGCAAAGTCATCATTGGAGGGCAGTTTTGCCAACTATGCAGGTTTTGGAGGGCGTTTTTCGGTGTGACCGTCGCCCAATCGGCGGTCGGTAGAGGGATTGGTTAACCAACTTTGTCCATCTTTTGAATCAATCGGCAACAGACGCAAAGCGTGCTGGGGGCACCAGGCGAACTGTGAATGTCACGGCTGCGAAATCCGCTAGCCGGCATCGGCCGATTGAGAGTGGTTGAATGGCGTTTGTAAGTGCGAAAACCCGGGGTGACAGTCCTGCAACTGGATTGACTTCGATGAGGCCCGGCCTGCGCTGGGTCGCGGTTCCGGCCGTCGGCGCAGCCATTGCTTTATGGTCGGTGGCGACCTTGGCCGGCCTTTATTCAGTGGGAACCTCGCTCAGCGCCGCTTCCAACGGTCTCCCGCAAAGCCTGCTCGCGCCGCGCACCATCGCGCTCGCCGATCCTCGCCGCAGCCTTGCAAAGGCGCAGGCCCCGACATGGGCCGCAGCAAACGCGGCGCTGTCGGCCAAGCTGCTGCAGCACGGATGCGATGCCAACTGCCTGCAGTCGGCGTCGAACTTCGTCCACCAGGGAAAATCGGCCCGCCTCAAGCGCAACACCGTGCCGCTTGTCGCTGATGCGTCGCGGCAATCGAGCTTCGACGACGTGGTTGCCAAGGCCGCGCTGTCGCCGCAAAAGCTTGCCGCCGCCTTTGCCCGTGCCTCAGCCGGCTCTCCCGTCATGCTCGCCAGCCTGCCGGCCGACGCCCGGTTCGCCGAGCCGGTACGCATACCCGACCCGAACGGCCCGGCGTCAGTGCGCTTCGGGCCCGCGGTGGCGGAGATCGAACGCTCGTCGCGCCTTGCGCTGGCGCTGGCGAATACATTGCCGGAGCAGATGATCGACGTGCTCCCGGCAGCCGTCGCGGCAAGCGAGCCCGCGGCTTCGCAAGAGCCGCAAGAACCTGAGGTCCAACTGGCCTCGCTGCCGCCGCAAGACGACATGCCCGACAGCATTCCGCTGCCGACGCTGCGTCCGCGGGCGGACATCGATAAGCTGGCCGAGGCGCCGCGGGCTCAAGCGTCAAGAGATCAGGCGCCAAAAGACCAGGCGCGAAAAGATCAGGCGCAAAAGGATCAGGCATCGAAAACGGAGCCGCCCAAGGCGCAGGCCTCCAGGACCGCCAAGGCGAGCAAGGTGCAGACGGCCGACGCTCCGCCGGTCGAGACGCAACCCGGCAGCCTGTCGCCTCGCAATTCGTCACAAGCGGCAGTGCCGGGTGTATCGGGCAAGCCGGGCAAACGTTCGAAGACGCAGGGCGGCGACATGCTGGCCTATGCCAAGCCCGACATGCCTTCCGGCGGACTCGGCGGAGCCTTCAGGAACCTGTTCACCACGCCCAACATGGGTACCGGCGTCGCCGTCTACGACATCTCGGCCAAGACCGTCTATATGCCCGACGGCTCGCGGCTGGAGGCACATTCGGGACTGGGCGCGATGGTCGACCAGCCACGCTACGTCCACAAGAAGAATGTCGGCCCGACGCCGCCGGACACCTACAATCTGACGATGCGGGAATCGCGCTTCCACGGCGTTGAGGCCATCCGTCTGACGCCGGCCAGCGGCAGCAACAAATATGGCCGCGACGGCCTGCTCGCCCACACCTACATGCTGCGCGGCGGCCGCGCCGAATCGAATGGCTGTGTCGTCTTCAAGGACTATGCCCGCTTCCTCGCCGCCTACAAGAAGGGCAAGATCAAGCGCCTCGTCGTGGTGCCGCGCCTGTCGAAGCCGCTGACACGCGTCGCCCAAGAGGGGCGAGGGGCTTAGGTCGCTCGCGGCAGCCCTTCATGGCTTCGTCATCCCAGGGTCTTCGCGACGCCGCTTCGCGCCTGCTCCGCCCTGGGATGACGAAGCTGGGGAGGTTTGGCCAATCTCGAAGGTTTTCAATCCCGTCCAGGGACAGTATGAGTGGCCGGTGGGGCGGCTCCGGCTTCAAACAATCACGAGGACATCATGACAATACGCGCTGTCGTCTGGGGCGAGAATATTCATGAGCGGACCAACGAAGTGGTCGCGGGCATCTATCCTGAGGGCATGCATGCGACGATCGCCAATGCACTGAAGCTCGACCCGGAAATATCAGTGTCCTGGGCAACGCTGGAGCAGCCGGAGCATGGGCTGCCGGCCGACCGTCTGGCCGAGACCGACGTCTTGCTGTGGTGGGGACACAAGGACCATGGCGCCGTCGCCGACGAAGTGGTCGAGCGCGTGGCGCGCCGCGTCTGGGAAGGCATGGGGCTGATCGTTCTCCATTCCGGCCATTTCTCGAAGGTATTCAAGAAGCTGATGGGCACTCCCTGCACGCTGAAATGGCGCGAGGCGGGCGAGCGCGAACGGCTCTGGGTGACCAGCCCCGACCACCCGATCGCTGCCGGGATCGGCGAGTATTTCGAGCTCGAGAACGAGGAGATGTATGGCGAGCAGTTCGCCGTGCCGGAGCCGCTCGAGACCGTGTTCATCTCCTGGTTCCAGGGCGGCGAAGTGTTCCGGTCGGGGCTGACCTATCGCCGCGGCGCCGGTAACATCTTCTATTTCAGGCCCGGCCACGAGACCTATCCGACCTATCACGACGCCAACGTCCACAAGGTGCTGCGCAATGCGGTGAGATGGGCGCACAATCCCCAAGGCTCCAATCCAGCCATCCTCGATGCGCCGAACGTGCCGGTGGAAAAGGCGCTCGAGCCGATCGTCGAGCGCGGCGGAAAGCTTCATTCCGCTGGCGAAACCGGCTTCCGCTAGACGACAAATCCATGATCGAACAAGAAGATAAAGCCCTGTCCTAAGGATACGAATCATGCGTCTGTTGATACTCGGCACCGGCTGGATGGCGGAGGAGCATGCCAGGCAGTTCGGCAAGATCGAGGGCGTCGAACTGATCGGCGCCGTCGATCTCGACCGTACGCGCGTCGACAAGTTTTCGGACATCTACGGTATCCCCAACCGCTTCGCGTCGCTGGACGAGGCGCTGGCATGGGGCAAGTTCGACGCGGTGGCGAACGTGACGCCCGATCGCATCCACCATCCGACCACCATGACGCTGATCGCGACGGGCAAGCCGGTGCTGTGCGAAAAGCCGCTCGCTGAAAATTACCAGAGGGCCAGTGAAATGGCCGATGCGGCCGAGCGGGCCGGCATCATCAACATGGTCAACCTGACCTATCGCAATGTCGCGCCGCTGCAGAGAGCGCGCGCCATGGTGCTGGCCGGCGAGATCGGCACGGTCAGGCATGTCGAGGCGTCCTATCTGCAGAGCTGGCTGATATCCAAGTTCTGGGGCGACTGGCGCACCGATCCGAAATGGCTGTGGCGGCTGTCGCGCGGCCACGGCTCCAATGGCGTGCTGGGCGACGTCGGCATCCACATCCTCGATTTCGCCAGCTATGGCGCGGCGCTCGACATCGACCATGTGTTCTGCCGCCTGCGGTCCTTCGACAAGGCGCCTGGCAACCGGATCGGGGAGTACGAGCTCGACGCCAATGACAGTTTCACCATGGCGCTCGATTTCAGCAATGGCGCTTTCGGCGTCGTCCATGCCAGCCGCTGGGCGACGGGCCATCTCAACGAGCTCCGACTGCGCATCTACGGCGACAAGGGTGGCATCGAAGTCGTGCACAATCTGACCGGCTCGGAGCTGAAAGCCTGCATCGGCGAGGATGTCGAGAACGCCAAATGGCAAGTTCTGGACGCCGGAACGGTGCAGACCAACTACCAGCGCTTCGTCGATGCGGTGCGCAGCGGCGTCCAGGCCGAACCGTCGTTCCGGCATGCTGCCGAATTGCAGAAGGTCCTCGATCTCGCCGTCGTCTCGGATGAGAAGCGGGCCGAATTGAGCACCCACGCGGATGCGCAGTGAGGTCATTTCAGGAGTCTAGCAGCCATGGTCACGCGTCGCGCCGAATGTTCCTGCGGTCAGCTATCGGCCATTTGTTCGGGCGAGCCGGTGCGCGTCTCCGTCTGCCATTGCCTGGCCTGCAAGCGGCGCACCGGCAGTGCCTTCAGCTTCAATACGCGGTTTGCCGAGAATGACGTATCGATCGAGGGGCGGGCAGCGGAATTCTCGCGCACCGGCGAGGAGGGTGGCCGCGTCATCTACAGCTTCTGCCCGGATTGCGGCACCACCGTCCACTACCGGATCGACACCCCAGCCCGGTCTGACCGCCATCCCGGTGGGTGCCTTCGCGGACCCTGCGTTCCCATCGCCCTTCCGGTCCTTCTACCACGAGAGCCGGCGCTGCCAGTGGGTCGAGATCCGAACCGAACCTTTGGGGACGTTCGGCTGAAGCCGCTGGTCGCCTCCGGCTGACGTTTTAGGTCAAAACCCGATCACTCTGAACGACCGAGTTCGACCCGTTTCAGTCGTCAGGGACATTCCCCGTTCAGAGCGCTTTAAGTGCATTCCGGTCATTCGCGTTCGAGCATGCTATACTGCACCTTGGCTCCAAAGCAGCCATTGATGGCTAGGAACCAATGCGGATGGGCAGGTCAGATCGACAGCAATTCAACAGCGGCTCCTTGCAGGAGGCGGACCAGCTCGTGCTCGGTCGTGAGGCTTACGAGGAAAGGGCGTGGGACGACGCCTATCGGTTCTTCTGGCGTGCCGGCGAAGCGGCTCCGCTCGCAGTGGACGATCTCGAACGGCTGGCGATGTCGGCCTATTTGACCGGGCGCGACGAGGAGTACCTGCGGGCCCTGGAGCGAACCCATCATGCATATCTGGACGCGGGCGAGTGCCATCGGGCCGCCCGCTGCGCCTTCTGGCTTGGCCTGCGCCTTGTCTTTCGTGGGGAGATGGCTCAGGCGGCCGGCTGGTTTGGACGGGCGCATCGGCTGCTCGAACGCGAGCCACATGATTGTGCCGAACAGGGTTACCTGATGCTGCCCCACGTCGAACAGCATCTTGCTTCGGGCAACCTTGAAGCGGCCTACGCTGCGGCGAGCGGCGCAGTCGAGATTGGCGAGCGCTTTGCGGACGTGGATCTGGTGGTCTGTGCACGGCATTTGCAGGGCCGTGTTCTGTTGCGCCAGCGGCGAACCGCGGAAGGTTTCGCGCTCCTCGACGAGGCGATGGTTTCGGTCACGGCCGGCGAATTGTCTCCGCTGCTTACCGGCTTGATCTACTGCAGCGTGATCGAAGCGTGTCAGCAAGTCCATGCTCTGGGCCGCGCACGCGAATGGACCTCCGCCCTGGGGCGATGGTGCGCCGAACAGCCCCAGCTGATCAGTTTCAGCGGCACCTGCCTGATGCATCGCGCCGAGATCAAGCGGCTCAGCGGCGCATGGCAGGACGCGATCGACGAAGCGCAGCAGGCCGTGGAGCGTTTGACGCAGTCGAACAATCGGAGAGATACGGCTGGAGCATGGTACCAGCTGGCGGAAGTATACCGCCTTCGCGGAGACTTTGACGTGGCCGAGCAGGCATATCGGAGTGCAAGCCAACATGGCTTCGAACCGCAGCCGGGCCTTGCCCTGTTGCGGTTGGCCGAAAGGCACATCGATGCGGCTGCGGCCGCAATCCGGCGCGTCATGGGCGCGACGACCGACCAACTGAAGCGCATTCGGCTGCTGCCTGCTTACGTCGAGATCATGCTGGCGGCTGATGACATCGAGGAAGCACGGCGTGCCTGCCACGAACTGGCGGACGTTGGAGAAAGCTACGGAACCGAACCGCTGCGCGCCCTTGCCGCTCACGCGCGGGGAGCGGTGGAACTGGCAGAAGGCGAAGCGCAGGCTGCATTGACTTGGCTGCGCCAGGCACTCGAGGGGTGGCAGCAAGTCGAAGCGCCATACGAAGCAGCGCGCGTAGGCGTCATGATAGGCCAGGCTTGCCGCGCCCTCGGTGACAACGATGGTGCGGAACTGGAGTTGCAGGCAGCCCGGACAGTGTTCCGGCAGCTCGGTGCCATGCCGGACCTTTCTCGTGTCGATATCCTGCTTGGCATGCGATCAGACGGAGCCCGCGGCCTCTCTGCCCGTGAACTGCAAGTTCTCCGCCTGGTCGCTGCCGGCAAAACCAACAAGCAAATCGCCAACGAACTGGATTTGAGCGGGAAGACAGTGGACAGGCACGTCAGCAATATTTTCAACAAGCTTGACGTCCCCACGCGCGCTGCCGCCACCGCCTGGGCCTACGAGCACCGCCTGGTTTGAGCAGGTCTGGCATGGGTCGAATCACCCATGCCGTCATCGGCGCCCATTGGGTGGTTCGCCCGAAGCGCCGCCCTCCCTTCCGCGCTAGCTTGCACTCGAAATCGATCGGCCATGGATGCGCGGCGCCACGGCGCAGCTCGCCCACAGATCGCGAGACGGACGCAGTGATCGCGCTGCGAACATCCGGCCACAATGAAGGGAAGTAGCGATGTCGCATGCCGATACCGGAATGCGGGTCGCGGGCGCCTGGCTTGCGATCGCTTCTGTACTCTTGGGTTTCGTCCTGATCGGTCACGGGCCGATTAATCCCGACCTCGCCCAGCAAATGCAGGCCATCGCCAGTGGCGTCACCCTGTGGGTGGTCGTGCATTGGGCCGCCGCGGCAGCACTTTCGCTGTTCGTCGTCGCGAGCCTGATCGTGCTGACCGCCGGCTCTCGACTGACCGAACGCTGGTGGACCCTATCCGCCTGGGCGGTGGTGGCCGTCGGCGCGCTCTGGACGATGACAACCGCCGTGGCCGAGGCCACCACCGTCGCCGATGCCGTCGCCGCCAACGACATGGCGCGATTCGCGGTCTGGTGGGCCTTCGCCGAGGGCAAGGCCAACGGCTTCATGTTCCTCTGCCTGGCGGTTGCCGTGATCGCCGGCAATGAGACGCTGAGCCGGCAACAGGTAACGCCGACCTGGGCGTCACTGGTCGGAGTCGTGGCCGGGCTTGGTGCCTTCGTCGGATGGCCGCTGGGCATGTGGTTCGGCATCGGGCTGGGCAGCCTCGTCTGGGTTGCGTCGTCTTTTGTAATGGCCCTGTGGACGTTGTGGTTCGGGTTGGGGCTCGCGCGAGCCGAGAACAGCGTGTCGAAAGCTCGCAGCGCGAGCTTCAGCGCGTGAGCACCCCAAGAGGCCAGCGGCGTCCTATCAACATCAGGGAGGTCATGATGACTCACGTTGAAGGTTACACCGCCACCCCGGCAGCAATTGAAGATAGCGCCGATGTCAAAGCTGAAGGCGTGCGGCAAATGTCGGCTATTGTTTAGGGTTACGGATGCCGGCCAACAGGTGTTGGCTTGGCGCGAGGGCCGGCGTCCGAAAGCCTCCAGGGAAAGAACCCGCGGGATGGAGGGCGTGGTTCCGGCGCTATGGGGATTTGACGGTTCCGCGTGGTTCGCGGTGGGTGCACTGATGCGGCTGACAGGTGGGACTGCTCAGGTTGACAGGCGCGCGCGGCCGGCCGAGGCGGCGCATGATGCGGTGTGGCGGCTGAAGAATCCGGTCGCCTGCGGCTGACGTTTCAGGATCAAACCCAATCACTCTGAACGACCGAGTTCGACCCGGTCCGACCGTCAAGGCATTTCAGGCGACGAAGTCGATCCATCAACGTGCGTGGCTCGATCGCGCCAAAAGAAGGCGTGTGCGTCGGCTGAGCAAGCTCCGTCACAGCTGCGCTCAACGGGTCGCGACAAGTGCCGACCATCCAATTGATCGCTGATGGTTACTACGTGCTGGCCATGCTAGAATTCAGCGTCCTCGACGTGGTTAAAATCGGGGAATTGCGACCGGTTGACGGCGCGGGAGGTCGACGGACAAACACGAACAGATCACAGGGAGGAAGCAATGTTTCGGACACCAGTTCATCTTGCATTCTTGACAGCGTCGATTGTTGCCCTGCCATCTTACGCGGCCATGGCCGATGACACACAGATCGCGCGCGGCGAATATCTGGTTACGATTGCCGGCTGCAGCGACTGTCACACATCCGGTTACTTCTTCGGGAAGCCCGACATGTCGCGCTTCCTCGGCGGTTCGGACGTGGGCTTCGAGATTCCTGGTCTTGGTGTCTTTGTCGCCCGTAATATCACCCCTGACAGGGAGACCGGTATCGGAAGCTGGACCCCGGAGCAGATCGTCACCGCGATCCAGACCGGCGAACGGCCGGACGGCCGCATCCTGGCGCCGATCATGCCTTGGCGCGACTTCGCGCATCTCACCGCGGATGACGCCATGGCGATCGCGGCATTCCTCCAAAGTGTGAAGCCGGTCAGCCACCAGGTTCCCGGCCCGTTCAAACCCGGGGAAGCGGTGTCGACGTTCATGATGCGGATTATGCCGCCGGGGGAAGCCGCAGCCGCTGCAACGAAGTAGGGCGGCTTTGATCGGAACGAGATTTTTAGTCGAATAATGGGTGAATGTCCGCCTTGGAGATGATGAGGCCGATATCCGAACGGCAGAAATGGGGTCGATTCGAGCCGTTGCGCGAAGGGCCGCTTTTGAGAAGCGCCATGAATGTCGCGATATTGGCGCTACCTACTCGTTCCCATCGACGAGACGAATGGCAGCATCCACCCTTCCCCCGGTCCTCGGCGGCGGACGCGATGAACGGCTCGATTGAGCCCGAAACGAACTTCTGTCACATCGGTAACCTGCCGCCACCTCCTCAAATTGCCCGCGAGCTCGGTCTGAGCCAGCGGACGGTAGACCGTCACGTTAGCGATATCCTGACGCGGCTGAACGTGCGCACGCGCGCGGCAGCCACGGCCTATGCGGTCGAGCACGGCCTGATCGGCATGGTCGTATCTGGGTAATCCTACCCAAGCCAAATTTCTCGCTGCGTGGGTACTTACGCCGAAGCGGGCAACCGTGGCGCGGGTCTAAACCTCATGGCGTGGTAAAGGCCACAGGAGGTTTTCCCGATGCCAACGAATAATAACAGCATGAGCGGGCCGGGCGGTGTCTGGCTCGCCACCGGAACGCTGCTGCTGGCGGCTGCGCTCGTCTTTCACGGGCCACCGGACGCGGATTTGTCTGTTCAGATGCAGAATATCGCCGAGGGCCATGGGCGATGGGCTACGGTCCATTGGACGGCGGCAGCGGCGCTGTTCCTGATCGCCGGCGCTTCGTTCCTGAACCTGGCGCTCAACCCCCGGGTTCGGCGTTCGCCGATGCTGAGTTCCGCCTGGATGGTGATGGCTCTCGGCGCCCTGACTACGTTCTCCACCGCAGTCGCCGAGGCATCGGTGGTCGCGGTCGCGGCCGACCGGGGTGACACCAACGCCTTCATGACCTGGTGGGCGTTTTCCGGCGGCATGGGTAACGGATTCTGGGCGCTAGCCCTGGCGACAGCGCTTGTCGCGTATCACGATGCCCGCGACAACGTTGGGATACTGCCCCGATGGGCCGCGATCGTCGGCTCGGCGTTCGGTATCCTTTCGGCAACCGGGTGGACACTCGGTGAGCAGCTCGGGATCGGCATCGGAGGTCCGATCTGGCTGATTTCCTCGCTTCTCATGTGCCTGTGGCTCGCGTGGTACGGGCTGTCCTCAAGCAGCGTCCGGTCGGGGCAAGCCACGGCGTAAAGCGCCTGATCCAGCATCATCTTGAGACAGGAGGAAAAAATGTCCCTTCAAACGAAGGAAATCGAGGCGACGATCCACGACATCCACGGATTCTTCACCGACTGGGTGGCGGGCCGATGCCCTGGCGACGATGCGACGTTCAAGAAGAACGCGCTCGACCGGATCAGCGACGATCTGGTCGCCATCATGCCGGGCGGCAGGGCGTTCGGGAAAAATGATTTCGCAGGTTACATGAAGAGCATCTACGGATCGAATCCGGCCTTCCGTATCAAAATACGCGACCTCCGGATCAGCCATCAAAGCGCCGACCTGGCGGTCGTGAACTACCACGAATGGCAACGCGACGCGAAGGACTCTGATCAACCGAACAATGGCCGGGTCACGACGATGGTGATCCGCGATCGCGGCTACCGCCGGGGGCCCGAGATCTTGCAAGTTCATGAAACCTGGCTCCCAGCCGATGTCGTTCAGTCCGCGGATTTCGCGTTCTGAGAAGCGTCGGTCCGAAACGGGCAGAGAAAGGAATTGCGCTGGCGGCACCATCGGCTCTGCCGGCGTCATGGAGCCAGAACTGTGCTTCTTTTCAGCCCGAATTGATCCACATTCAACGTCCGGCTAGCCCAGCAAGCCGGCCATTCCATGCGTTCGCGTGGAGCGTCGGCTCGCCACCCATTGCTGCCGCTTGGTCGGCTGAACGCTTCGGCAGATCTTAGGCCCAGAGCGGACGTTAACCCGGCGCAAGATTTGGTCGCGAACAGCGCGGCCACGTCCGCAGGAGCCACGAAAGGAACCAGATCGGCGCTCCGGGGCAGGGATTTGGAAAGTATCATTGCCTAAGTTTCTGGTACTTTGAGGAAGTTCGGATAGGTCATCTGCGGGACATTCAACCGCAACCGGCCGGCAGGCTTTTCGGCAAAGCTTCCCGCATCCCTCATTGCGGCAAGGATGAGCTCCAGCGCCGGTCCTGCCTGGCTCAAAACCTCTCGCCGGCTTCAGTCAGGCTCGTCGCCCTCGTGGTCCGCGTCAGAAGGGTCGCGCTAAGCCGCGCTTCCAGTTGCCTGATCATCTTGCTGATCGCCGACGGCGAGACCCGAAGTGTCTTGGCCGCGGCCGTGAAGTTGGCCGGCGCCGCTGGTTTCGCATGTTTCTTGGCGAACAGACGCCCGAAGCAGCGTTGGCCGCAGCCGACGATCCCGTCCCGGTCCCGGCCAAGAAACGCGAAAATCTATGCGAGGCCAATCTCTATGTCGCGGAGTTTTTACCGGCTCGACGGCCGTGACGATGAAGCCTTGCGGCGGTACCGGCTTGCGGAACGCGACTGCCCCCACGACTTCATCGAATATGTCGCAGCAGGCAATGCACTGCGCGCGCTCGGTGTGTCGCCATAGTGCGCCGCTGCGGATGATTCATTGTAGGCTCGAGCGCAACCTCGGCGCAAAGGCGACGGCAGGTTCGGTGCGTATTGTCGCTGCTGTCAATGCCGCAGGATCTTGCTCAGAAAAGCGCGGCTGCGGTCGGTCTTCGGGTTGGAGAAGAACTCATCCGGCGTGCCGCTCTCGACGATGGCGCCGGCGTCCATGAACACGACGCGCTGGGCGACCTTGCGGGCAAAGCCCATCTCGTGCGTCACCACCATCATGGTCATGCCTTCCTCCGCCACCGCGACCATGACGTCGAGCACTTCCGAGATCATCTCGGGATCGAGCGCCGAGGTCGGCTCGTCGAACAGCATGATCTTGGGGCGCATGCCGAGGCAGCGCGCGATCGCCACGCGCTGCTGCTGGCCACCAGACAGCTGCGCCGGATAGGCGTTCACCTTGTCGGCGAGGCCGACCTTGGCGAGCAATTCGCGCCCGGCCTTCTCGGCTTCAGCGCGCGGGATCTTGCGGACATGGATCGGCGCCAGGGTGACGTTCTCGAGCGCCGTCCTGTGCGGGTAGAGGTTGAACGACTGGAAGACGAAGCCGACCTCGGTGCGCAGCCGCGTCATGTTGGTGGCGGGGTCGCCGAGGCGCTGGCCGTCGACCGTCAGGTCGCCGTCGCGGATCGTCTCCAGCCCGTTGATGCAGCGGATCAGGGTGCTCTTGCCCGAGCCGCTCGGGCCGCAGACGACGACCACTTCGCGCGGCTCGACGCTCAGCGTGATATCCCTGAGCACGTTGAGCTGGCCGAACCATTTGTTGACGCCGCGAAAGTCGATCATGCCGGTTTTGGTCATATTGCCGGACCCTTGAGGTTCGATGTCACAACTGTACCTCGCCATGCGCCGCGCCCATGCGTTGCTCCAGCCGGCGGGCCAGCATGATCAGGGGGTAGCAGACGATGAAGTAACCGAGGCCGACGAGGAAGAAGACCAGCAGCCCATTGGGTACACGCTGCACCACCAGCCAGCCGACGCGGGTGAGGTCGGTGAGGCCTATGGCCGAGACGACCGAGGAATCCTTGATCAGCAGCACATATTGCCCGACCAGCGGCGGCAGCACGATGCGCATCGCCTGCGGCAGCACCACCTGGCGCATGCGCTGCCAGCGCGACAGGCCGGACGCCAGTGCTGCCTCGACCTGGCCGGTCGGCACCGAGCGGATGCCGGCGACGACGATCTCGCAGATGAAGCAGGCGGCCAGGTTGGTCAGCGCGATGATGCCGGCGGTGAAGGCGTCGAGCTCGATGCCGAGTTCCGGCAGGATGAAGAAGATCAGGAAGATCTGCACCAGGAACGGCGTGCCGCGGATCAGGTCGACCCAGGCGCCGATCGCGCCGCTGATCAGCCGGTTGCCGCCGGTGCGCAGGATGCCGAGGCCGAAGCCGAGCAGCGTGCCCAGCACCAGGCTGATCAGCGACAGCACCACGGTCATGCCGAGGCCGCGCAAGGCGAGGGGATAGCTGCCGGCGATGCTTTGCAGCTGCTGCCAGATCATGTCCGTGCCCCCGCCAGGCCGAGCCAGCGCCCGGAGAGCGCCGCCAGCCCCTTCAGCCCGTAATAGAGCAGGAGGTAGAAGGCGGCGATGGTGATGAAACCTTCCGCCGGCATGAAGCGGTCGGAGGCGAGCAATTGTCCGGCGCGCGTCAGCTCGGCAACCGAGATCAGCGACAACAGGGCGGAATCCTTGACCAGCACGATCGCCTGGCCGAGCAGCGGCGGGATCGTCACCTTGAACGCCTGCGGCAGGATGACGAGGCGCATGCGCTGGACATAGGTCATGCCCGAGGCGACGCCGGCCTCCACCTGGCCGCGCGGGATCGACAGGATGCCGGCGCGGATGATCTCGGCGACATAGGCGCCGCTGTTCAGCGACAGGGCCAAGATGCCGACGACGAACTCGGGCAGGACGAAGCCGAGCCGCGGCAGGCCGAAATAGAGGAAATAAAGCTGCGCCAGCAGCGGCGTGGCGCGCACCGCGTCGATATAGGCCTTGGCCGGGACGCGGAACAGCCGGCCGCGCTGCAGGTTCATGGCGGCGAGCACGATGCCGACGGCGAGCGCGCCGGCAAAGGAGAGGACAGACAGCCACACGGTCGTGACGAGGCCCTGCCCGAACAGGGGCAGATATTCGACGATGGTGCGGAAGCTGAAGTTTTCGAGCATTTTGGACGGTGAATGGTGAATAGTGAATAGGGAATAGTGAATAGGGAATTGGGAATAGGAGCAGCGAGTAGCGAGTAGGGAGTAGTGAGTAGCGAGTAGCGAGTAGCTCTTCTCTACTCTCTACTCCCTACCCCCTACTCCCTACTCCCTACTCCCTACTCCCTACTCACCATTCACCATTCACTCTACTTAGTGATCCTTCTTCCAGGCGTCGGAATTGACCCAGTAATCGAGGTTCTTCTGCAGGCGGCCGTCGAGGCTGACCTGGTCGAGGAACAGGTTCATCCAGACCAGCAGGTCCTGCTCGTCATAGCGCGTGGCGAAGGCCAGCGGCTCCTTCGACAGCATGTCCGGCATGATGATGAAGCTGCCGGCGGGGTAAGCGGTCGACTGGCCCTTGACCGCCGAGACGTCGTTGACGCCGCAATCGGCCTGGCCGTTGTTGACGGCGTCGAGCAGCAGCGGGCCGCCGCCCTTGTAGCTCTTGATATCGGCGTCGGGGAAGGCGGCCTTGGCTTCCTTCTCGCCGGTGGCGCCGAGCAGCACGGCGATCTTGGTGCCCTTGGCCTTGCAGTCCTCGGTGGATTTGAAGGCGGTCCCAGCCTTGGTGAAGACTGTGCTGCCCGTGTACATGTAAGGCTTGGTGAAGGCGACCTTCATGCCACGCGCCAGTGTCGGGGTCATGTCGGCGACCAGAAGATCGGCCTTGCCCGACAGCAGCGCCGGGATCAGGCCGTCCCAGTCGAAGTCGAGGAAGGTGATCTTGACGCCCATTTCCTTGGCCATCAGTTCGGCGAGTTCGACCGAACTGCCGGTGCGTTCGCCGGCAGCACCCACCAGCGAGAAGGGCGGTCCTTGCGTCTGCACGGCGACGCGCAACTCTCCGCGCTTGGTGATCTCGTCGAGCGTTCCCGCACTGGCGGCAGCGGTAAGGCCAGCGAGCGCAAGGCCGGCGATGAAAAGCTTGGCAATCTTCATTTGGGCATTCCTCCTTGTTTCGTTTGTTGTTCCACTTGTTGTTTCACCCTATCGAGGTGCTTTTTGAGCGGCAGCGCCGTTGCCGGCGGCGACCACCGTTCGAAAATCCTTCAGTCCCAGCTCACCGTTTCGGCAACCTTGATGCCGCGCCTGGCGAGCTCATCGAGGAAACGGCCATCGGGAACATGCAGCAGCGGGTTGAGCAGGCCGGGCGTGGCGATCTCGCGCCGTGCCAGCATCTGCGCCACGATGCTGGCGGGATAGCCGACGCCGAGGCTCATGCCGAACAGGCCGGAGGCGAGGTCGCGTTCGATGACCAGCTCCGAGGTCACCGTCTTGCGGCGGCCGCCTTCGCTGCCGACAAAGACGTTGCGCATGACGCAAAGGTCCTTTTCGTCCGCGCCATATTGCAGTTGCGGGGCAAGCAGCCGGCCGAGGAATTCGCGTGGGCTGACGCCGGTGCCGGGCACCTTGTCCTCAGAGAGAAAGCCGAGCTGCTTCAGCGGCGCCCAGAACGCTGACCAGCCGGGCCAGCGAAGCGAATAGCGGCCGGAGCGCTGCAGCCCCTTGGCGGCGGCGAGCATGCCGGCATAATGCGGCGCGTCGCCATTGGGGAAGGCTTCGAGCCTGCCCAGTCCCGCCACCTCGATCTCGTGGATGAAACGATTGTCGTGCTGGCGGGCGGCCGGCACATCGACCCGTTTGCCGTCCTCGACCAGCACGCTGTCGCGGTTCTGGCTGACCAGAACCATGTCGAAATTCCAGCTCACCTTGTAGCGCAGCGGCTCGACCACCGCCTTCGGCTCGGGAATGCCGCCGCAGTAGGAATCGATCGCGGTGATGGTGTCGAACTGGCTGGCGGCGCGCGCGTAGAGCACCAGGTCGATGCCGGGGTCGAGCCCGCATTCGGTCACGATCGACACGCCGGCCTTTTCGGCCTCGGGAGCGAGATCGGCGATGGCCTTGCCGTAATTGGTGGTGACCAGCGGCGTGCGCGTCGCGATCGCCGCCTGCACCGCGTCGCGCATCAGCGGCTGCGGCAACAGGTCGATGACCGCATCGACGTCCTTCATCACATCGGCCAGCACCGGACCGATCGCGCCCTCCGGCACGACAAAACGCACCCTGGCAAGGTCTGTCAGGCCGCCAAGCCGCGCAGCGCCGTCGGTTGCCGTGTCGACACAGACCACTTGCTCGACGCCGTCGCTGGCAACGAGATCGGCGATCGCCGCCCGGCCTTGCAGGCCGAGGCCGCCGAGAACCGCGATCTTCATGCCATTTCCTTCCGCGTCTCGTCCGACCAGCAGCCTTCCGGCAGGCTGACCCATTTGTTGCAGGACGCCATGACGACGAAGGTCTCGCTGCGCACGACTTCGCCCGGCTCGCCGGCGCCGGGGATCAGCTCGCTGGTGACGCGGTAGAGATCGGCGACATCACCGGCCACGGTCACGTCGACGATGATGTCGAAGCGCCCGGTGACGACGGCGGCCGAGTTCACGAAAGGCAGTTCGGAGATGCGCTGCGCCAGTTCCCGGGCGCGGCCGCGTCCCTGCGCATTGATGCCGACGATGGCCGAGATCAGCTCAGGGCGTTCGGTCAGGTTGAGCAGCCCGACGATCTTGAGCAGGTTGCGGTCGAGCAGGTTGCGCAGCCGCATGCGCACCGTCGGCACCGAGATCGCCATCTTCTCAGCGAGGCGGTTGACGCCAAGCTGCGCATCTTGCGACAGCAGCTTGACCAGTCGCCGGTCGGTCTGATCGAGATGTTCCCGCAAACGCTCAGGCTTTCATAAAAGGAAAGAAACGATTGGATTTTCTTTCAGATATGAAAATACCTTATGAGAGATTTTTAACAACGGCAAGAGCCATGTCATCCGCCATGGCTCTGTGCCTGTCGGCAATTTTCGTCGATGTCGCCACATTTTGTTCTTGCTTTTTGCCGGCAGCTATGCTACTAATTTGGGTATGGTGCCAATTTGGCTCCAACGACCCGTCCTCCCGAGGCGGGTTTTTGTTTCCGGATCTTTTGAAGGTTCAGCGCCGCCGGTCTAAGATTGGCGGGACACCGTGGTTCCGCGGAGCGCAGCCGCAACTCATGCCTTCACGTGACGGGCGGAAAGGCTCATCCGCGAAATGGCCAAAATCGGCTTTTCAACAAAACTGTAGCTGGCCAGGGAGATGGCAATGCAGGCGGTGACAATAACCATGCCAGCAAGCCATGGTGATACGCTGACGCTTGCAACGACAGGAGCGGTCGCAAGCAGCACGATAGGATGCGTCAGATAGAGAGAGTAGGAGGCATCGCCCAACCTTGCCAGCAGGCGAGGAGCAAAAAGCCGGAAGTAGCTTTCCAGGCTGATGCAACCGGCGACAAGGATCAAGGCCGGGATTCCCTGAGCAAGGGTTCGCGGCAAGTTGAAGCCAAGTACCATCACCAGCATGGACACGATGGCGAACACGAGCGCCGAGACACCCAGGACGGTAGGCAAACGCGCCAGTCTGCCGACCAGGTGGCCGAGCGCCATGCCGGCAAGGAACTCAAACAGGATTGGCGTGGTATAGAAAAACAGCACAGTGTCGGCGGCGGGTTTGAAGACGATGCGCGCCGCTACGGCGATTGCAAAGACAACGCCGACCATGGCCATTTGCGTCAGCGTGCCGAAACGCATAGTCGCCGCGAACAGAATGTAAAACAGGATTTCCAGATTGAGCGTCCAACCCACGCCAAGCACCGGTTGGACATAGCCTGTGACCGTATCGAGATAGGCTATGAAAAGCAGGCTATTGGTGATCTGCTCAAGAAACACTGCACGACCGGCAAACAACCAAAGTGCGGCGACCATAAGGAAGGTCATAACCCAATAGAACGGAACGACGCGCGTGAAGCGCTGCATCAAAAAAGCACGGTGGTCGGCGCGTCTGTTCTCTGTCGAGAGAACCATTACAAAACCACTAATGACGAAAAACAGGTCGACGCCGCTGTTTAGAACGGGAATACGCAGATCGAGCATGCCCAGCGCGGCCGGAAGATGATAGATAACAACCATGAGAGCTGCCAGCCCCCGCAGTACCTGTATCGATGTATACTGTTGAATCCGACGCGGCGCAGCGTGATCATTCTGTGGAATGATGTTCATCAAAAAATGGTCCCCGGTGCAGGAGAGCATTAACATACGTGATCGTTGATGTGCCGATTAATTGTTGGTTTAATTAACACGTAAAGTTTTAGATAAGTTTTATTGATATAGCGTGCCGCCACACTTATGCTCGGCCGACTTTGGCCTGCCTCGTTGCCAAACTTGGCATCTCCCCAGTGAAGAGGAGATTGGCCGTTCCCGCGCTAACGGCTGGACTCGAAGATAGCGACGGCTGCCGCTGTCAGCGCAGCGTTACTAGATGCTACTGTTCCATCAGGGAGCTCCTTGCCGTCTTCCAGTCCGACGCGCGTCGACCAACGGCGTTCCGCCGCCCGGTGCACGAAAGGCCAGACCGTGGCGTCGGCGCCGTGCAGCAGGATTGCCCGGCGCATTCCGGCGCCGTCGAGCACGGCGGCGATATCGTCGCTGATCTCCAGCGCAGCGTCCGGCTCCTGCTCGGAGATTTCGATCAGGATCCGCAGCACGCGTTTGCCATGGTCGAGGCTCACCAGGCGTTCGGCGTCGGCGACGGAGGCAAGCCCCGCCTCGATGCCAATGCCGCGTTGGCGCAGACGCTCCATGATAGCGGGCGCGGCGTCTTCGCTGAGATTGACCGAGGCATAGTCGGGCAGCTCGCTCCAAGCGGCGATCGCGGCCAGCGTCCGCTCGTCGTCATTCTCAATCCAGGCGCCGGTCGACACGCCGATCAGCGTTCCAGGGCAGGCGCGACGAAGCGCTAGCACAGTCTGGTCCATCGCCGCCGGAGCCAGGCTTTCGCGACCGTCCAGCCCGCGGGCATGGACATGCAGTTCGGCCGCACCGGCGGCGACGCAGGTCGCACCGTCGCGCGCCATGGCTTCGGGATCAAGCGGCAGTCGCGGGTGAAAATCGGCGCTGCGCGCGCCATTGATGCAGGTCTGGACGATCATGCCGGGGGCAGTCCGGTTGCGGTTGCTGCCAGTCTAGCGCGGGCCAGTGAAAACCGGAATCGCGCTGGCGAAGGCTCCTGACATATGGACGTGGCACAGCCTGGATCAGTCGGGCAGTGTGTCTCTATCGCCTTGTTCGCCAACGATCTTCTCGGCAAAAGAGACGGTCGTTTGCAGAGTTATGGCGGCACGCCCAGATCGTGCAGCGCACTCATGGCGGCTCGGTATTCGACGAAATCCCTGGGACAATCGCTAGCGGCGAGCCGGTAAAGCCGTAAGGCTTCCTCGCTATGCCCTTGGAGCCGGCTAAGCTCGGCCGTGTAGAAATTCGTTTCGCAGACTTGTCCGGTTCTCTGAGCCAGGCCCACAGCACCGGCATCCGAAAGTGCTTCGGCGGACGTCTTTTCACCCAGCAGCATGCTGACCAGCGGTGCCGGCCACTTCGTCATGTCGAGCTTGCTTTTCGCCTCCTTCAAGTGGCTCGCCGCGCCGTTGCGCCGCGCCGCGATATCAAGCCAGATGGCAAAGTAGGCATTGTCGGGGGTGAGAGAGGCCGCCTGCTCGAAATCCGTCTGCGCCATCGCCGTCGCGCCGGAATAGAGATACAGGACGCCCCGGCCAGCATAGGTGGAGGCGTCTTTCGGATCGAGGTTGATTGCTTCGCCATAATCGGCGATAGCGCGGCTGTATTGGTCCTTTGCCGTCCAGGCGACGCCTCGGTTTTGGTAGCTCTTGACAAGTCTCGGATCGAGGCTGATCGCGCGGTCGTAGTCGGCGATGGCACGGTCGAACTCGCCTTTCCTGCTCCAGGCGAACCCTCGGTCGTTGTAGGCGATGGCCTTTGTCGGGTCGAGCGTAACGGTCTGGCTGTAATCGGCGATCGCCCGGTCATTGTCGCCTTTTTCTAGCCATGCCTCGCCGCGTTTGTAGTAGGCGGGCATCAGTTTCGGATCGAGGCTAATCGCCTTATCGAAATCGGCGATGGCCTTCTCGGCATCACCCTTGGCAATCCACGTTATGCCCCGGTTGAAAAATGCAGAAGGATCTTTTGGATCGAGGCTGATGGCCTTGTCGAAATCGGCGAGGGCGCCGTCATTGTCGCTCTTTCCCGCACGCGCGATTCCACGATTGGAATAGGAAAAGGTATTTTTCGGGTTGAGGCCGAGCGCTTTGTCGTAGTCGGCGATGGCACGGTCGAACTCGCCCTTTGCCGCCCACACCAGTCCTCGGTTGTTGTAGGCATCGATGTTCCCGGGGTCGGAGCTGATTGCCTGGTCGTAATCGGCCATAGCACGGTCATTGTCCCCTTTGGCGAACCAGGCTATTCCCCGATTGTAGTAAGCGCTTGAGTATTTTGGATCGAGGTTGATGGCTTGTCCGTAATCTTTGAAGGCGCGGTTGACGTCGCCTTTGCGCGCCCAGACCATCCCCCGGTTGTTGAAAGTCTCGGCACGCTTCGGATCAAGATCGATCGCTATGTTGTAGTCGGCGAGGGCGTGGTCATTATCGCCCTTCTTGAACCACACTAAACCCCGAGCGTTGAAAGCGTAGGTATCTTTCTGGTCAAGACTGATCGCCTTGTCGAGATTGGCCATCGCGTCGTCGAAATCGCCCCTGTCGATATCTATCATGCCCCGATGCAGATAGGCGTCGGTCTGACCCGGGTCGATGGTAATCGCCTGGTTGAGGTCGGCCAGCGCACGGTCCCTATCGCCCCGGTCCGCCAGAGCTGCACCTCGATTGGCGTATGCGTCGGCGTATTTCGGATCGAGGCGGATCGCCTGGTCAAAATCAGCGATGGCCTTGTCGGCTTCGCCCTTTCGCCACAAGGACATGCCACGGTTGTTGAAGGGCATCGCGCCTTTCGGATCGAGACCGATGGCCCGGTTGGAGTCCTCAATGGCGTGATCGTCCTCCCCCTTCTTGTACCAGGCCTCGCTACGTTTGACGTAGATTTTCGGATTTGTCGGATCGAGCCTGATCGCCTGGGTGTAATCGGCAATGGCACTGTCCGCATCGCCCCTTGCAAGCGAGGCGATGCCTCTGTTGAAATAGGCATTGCCAAGGTTCGGATCGAAGGTGATCGCCTGGCTGTAATCGGCGATGGCACGATCGATGTCGCCCTTGTTTGCTCGGGCCAGACCCCGGTTTGAATAAGAGATGGCGTGTTTCGGATCGAGTCTGATCGCCTGGTCGTAGTCGGCGATGGCGCCGTCGAAATCGCCTTTCGCCGCCCATGCTATCCCCCGGTTGTTGTAGGCGTCGACATATTTCGGATCGAGCGCGATGGCCTGACCATAGTCGGCGATGCCGCCATCGGCGTCACCTGCGTCGGATCGGGCCGCGCCTCGCGCGTAGTATGCGACGGCGAGTTTTGGATCGATGCCAATCGCCTTGCCATAATCGGCTATGGCGCGGTCATGGTCCCCCCGGTTGGCCCAAGTGACGCCTCGGCTGTAATAGGCTGGTGCAAATGTCGGATCGAGGCTGATGGACGTGTCGAAGTCCGCCAGCGCCTGGTCATGGTCGCCCTTGTTCGACCAGGCGAGGCCTCTGTTGTAGTAGACGCTAGCATCCTTCGGATCGATCGCGACGACCTTATTGTAGTCGGTGATGGCATCGTCAAAATCGCCGCCCGTCAGCCGGGCGTTGCCGCGCCGGTAGTAGGCATGTGCGTTTTTCGGATCGAGGCTGATCACCTTGTCATAGTCGGCCAGCGCGCGCTCCGCATCGCCCTTGTTGGTCCAGGCATCGGCGCGGCCGTTCAGGGAACTGGCGTCGTTTGGGTTGAGCCTGATGGCCTGGTCGAAATCGGCTATCGCGCGGTCGTCGTCGCCCTTGCTTGACCAGATCAGCCCGCGATTGTGGTAGCTTTTGCCGTCTCCGGGACTGAGACTGATTGCCCTGTCATAGTCGGCCAAAGCCCGGTCGTTCTCGCCCTTGAAGGTCCAGGCGACGCCGCGGTTGTAGTAGGCGTCGCTATATTTAGGGTCCAGGCTGATCGCCTTGTCCAGATCGGCGATGCCCTTGTCGTAGTCGCCCTTGAAGACCCAGCTGATGCCCCGGTTATAGTAGCCGCTGGCGACGGTCGGTGCGATGCCGATGAACGCGCTGTAGTCGGCGATCGCGCGGTCATAGTCGCCTCGTTCCGTCAGGGCATTGCCGCGCTTGAAATAGGCAATACCGCGGTTTTCGAGGGGCTCTGTCGCATCCTCGATCATGCGCGTGCAGGCGGCGATCCGCACCGCCGGATCGACCTCATCGTCGCTGACGCAGTCGCTGCTGGCGGACAAGGCCGGGAGCGCCGAGACCAGCATGACGACGAGGCAAACGAGGAATTGCCGGACTGCCCCGTCCCTTTGTCGAACCCGTCCGATCAAATCGCCCCTCATCGCGGCAAGCCCCGCTGCATTGTATTCAACGAAATCCCCGAGACAATCGCTAACGAGTTCACCCGGCAAGAAACGGGTGGTCCGCGCGCGCCGTTTCACCCATCTCAATGACACAGAAGCCACAGGAGGCGAAACCATGACCATCCATTCGATAGGCGCGAAAGCGGCGGTGAAATCGGCGGAGGTGCGCGTTGCCGGATATGACTGGCGGACGCTGGCCGATGAGCTGAGCGGCTATGGTTGCGCGGTGATGGAAAAGCTGCTGACGCCGCAGGAGTGCCGGCATATCGCCGGACTTTATTCGGACGAGAGCCATTTCCGCAGCCATGTCCATATGGCGCGGCATGGCTTCGGCAAGGGCGAGTACCGCTATTTCCGCTATCCCTTGCCCGACTTGATCGGCGGCTTGCGCACCGCGCTCTATCCGCGCCTGGCCGCGGTCGCCAATGACTGGAACGAGCGCATGGGTATCGCGCAGCGCTATCCCGACGAACACGCCGCGTTCCTCGAGCAATGCCACGAGCAGGGCCAGACGCGGCCGACGCCGCTCCTGCTGCAATATGTTCCCGGCGACTTCAACTGCCTGCACCAGGATCTCTACGGCGATCTGGCCTTCCCACTGCAGGTGGCGATCCTGTTGTCGGAACCAGGCAAGGATTTCACCGGCGGCGAGTTCGTGCTGACCGAGCAGCGTCCGCGCATGCAGAGCCGCGCCGAGGTGGTGCCGCTGCGCCGGGGCGACGCGGTCGCCTTCGCGGTCCACAATCGACCGGTCCAGGGCACACGAGGCAATTACCGGGTCAATCTCAGGCACGGCGTCAGCCGGCTCCGTTCCGGCATGCGCCACACTGTCGGTATCATCTTCCACGACGCCAAGTAACCGGGCCGCCCGGTCGAGGCCCGGCGGCGATTACCTCGAAAAATCGCTGCGCACGATACCGTGGCGCTGGAGCTTGTCGTAGAAAGTCTTGCGCGGAATCCCCAGCGCCTCGATCGTGCGCCTGACGTCGCCCTCGTTGCGGCCAAGCGTCTCGCGGATGATGTCGGCCTCGTAGCGCTCCAGCCGCTCCGGCAGCTTCATGGCGGTGTTCGACTGGGTCGGGGCAGGGGGTTGTGCTTCGGCGCCTTCCTCCAACCCAAGCACGAACCGCTCGGCGAAATGCGCCAGTTCGCGCACATTGCCCGGCCAGTCATGGTCGCTGAGATGGCGATGCACCGAAGCCGGCACTGCCGGCACCTGGCGGTGGAAACGGGCGGCGGCGCGCTCGGCGAAATAGAAGAACAGCAGGGCGACATCGTCGCGGCGCTCGCGCAGCGGCGGGATCGAGATCGTCACCACGTTGAGCCGATAATAGAGATCCTCGCGGAAAGCGCCGCGCTGGCGCGGATCACCGAGATCGACCTTGGCGGCGGCGACGACGCGCAGATCGACCGGGCGCACCTCGTTGGTGCCGAGCGGGGTGACCTCGCGCATTTCCAGCACGCGCAGCATCTGCACCTGCGTCGACACCGGCATGCTTTCGATCTCGTCGAGGAACAGCGTGCCGCCGCTGGCGTGCTCGATGCGGCCGATCCGTTTCTTCTGCGCGCCGGTGAAGGCGCCGGCCTCATGGCCGAACAACTCGCTCTCGATGACGGTCTCCGGCAGCGTGCCGCAATTCAGCGCGACGAAATTGCCCTTGGCGCGGCGGCTCCAGCGATGCAGAAGGCTTGCCACCACCTCCTTGCCGGAGCCTGTCTCGCCGGTCACCAGCACATCGACGTCGGTGTCGGCGATCTGGCGTAGTGTGCGGCGCAGCCTGTCCATCGCCGGCGTCTGGCCGATCAGCGGCAGGCCGTCCTGCGCCTCTCCGGCCGCCTCGCGCAAGGCGCGGTTCTCCATCACCAGGCGGCGCTTTTCCGCTGCGCGGCGCACGCTCTGTACCAGCCGGTCGGCGGCGAAGGGCTTGGTGATGAAGTCGTAGGCGCCGTCCTTGATCGCCTTGACGGCCATGGCGATGTCGCCGTGGCCGGTGACGAGGATGACGGGAATGTCGGCATCCAGCCGCAGGATGCGGTTGAAAAGCTGCAAGCCGTCGATCTGAGGCATGCGGATATCCGACACCACGACGCCGGTAAAACCGGCGTCGAGCCCGGCCAGCGCCTCGGCCGCCACCGCAAAGGCCGAGACCGAGAAGCCGGCAAGCTCCAGCGTCTGCACGGTGGCCTTGAGGAGATCGCGGTCGTCGTCGATCAGGATCACCGGCGCGGCATTGTCGTTCGTCATGATGGCTTACGCTGCTGTCTGGAGATGAATGGTGAAGCGGGTGCCGCTGTCGTCGCTCGAAACTTCGATGCGGCCGCCATAATCGGCGACGATGTCCTTCGAGATGACGAGGCCAAGGCCAAGGCCTTTTTCCTTGGAGGTGTTGAACGGCGTGAACAGCGATTTGAGGATCGCGGGTGGAATGCCCGGTCCGTTATCGGACACGCCGACCGTCACACCGTCCGCGGTCTCCTCGACCGACACCTGCACACGAGCGTCGTCGCGGCCGTCGAGTGCTTCGAGCGCGTTCTGGAAGAGGTTGATCAGCACCTGTTCGAGCCGCACCCGATTGCCCATGACCTTGAGGCTCGGCGGCGGCAGGTCGATGGCCAATGCGTCGAGCCGGCCGGCAAAGCGGCTTCTCAACAGCATGACGGCGCCTTCGATAACACCACGTAATTCGACAGGCTCGGCGGCGGTGCGGCCCTTGCGGGCAAATGCCTTCAACTCCTCGGTGATTGAGCCGATGCGTTCCGTAAGGGCTGCGATAGCGCCGAGGTTTTCCTCGGCCGGCCCGGTCTGCTTGCGGTCGAGGAAGGTGCGGGCATTGTCGGCATAGGCGCGTATGGTGGCGACCGGCTGGTTGATCTCATGGGCGACGCCGGCAGCGACCTGGCCGAGGATGGCGAGGCGGTTGGCCTGGACCAGATCCTGCTGCACGATTTGGAGCTTGGCTTCCGTGCTGCGGTGGCCTGTTATCTCGGCCTGCAGCCGGTCGCGGGCGCGGCTCAAATCCTCGGTCCGTTCGACGACGCGGCGTTCGAGTTCGGTGCGGGCCGCCTGTTCGGCGGCAATCCGCATCTGCGCCGACTGCCGGCGCCACAACAGATACGCGGCAAGGCCGAGCAGCGGGACGACGACGCCGAGCGCAAGAAGCCGCATTTCGCGGACGGCGGCGGCGATCGGCGCTTCAGCCGGAATCAGATAGTCGAGCCGCCAGGGGGTCGAAGGAACCGTCGTGGAAAGGCTGAGATACTCCGCGTCGCTGCCGCCGGGCGTCACCGCGTGGACGATCGACACATCCGGGCTGAGCGCCCGCGGGTGCTTGATCGGCAACGGCACAAGCGGCGCGTCGCCGAACTGTTGGCTGTCGCGGATCGCGGCTTGCTTAGGTGCGGCCAGCGGTGCGGTTGTCATGAAACGCCAGGACGGCACGCTGGTGATCAGCACGACGCCGTTCTCGTCGCTGACATAAGCCGGGCGGTTCGCCTCACGCCAGTCGGCTTCGAGCTGGTCGAACTCCATCTTGACGACGACGACGCCGAGCGGTGCGTCTGTGTCGCCGACGCGCCGCGAAATGTAGAGGCCGGGGCGCTTGCTGACATTGCCGAGCGCAAAATACTCGGCGGTTCCGGCCTGCATCGCGCCGGAGAAATAGTCGCGGAAACGGTAGTCATTGCCGACGAAGCTGATCGGCTCGCGCCAGTTGCTGGAGGCGACCGCCAGTCCATCGGTGCCGACGACATAGAGTACCGACGCCTTGGTGCCGGAGACCAGCCCCTCGAGCTTGCGGTTCAGCACATCGATTGCCGCGGCATTTTTCTGCGACAGCGCGTCACGCACTTGCTGGTCTGCGGACAAAAGCAGCGGCAGGGCGCGCGGGCTTTCGAGCACCGCGCGCAGCAGCGCGACCTTCAGATTGGCGTCGGTACGCCCCTGCGCCGCCAGGGTCCCGATCTCGGCGGTGCGGCCGTAAAGGCCGGCGCCGTAGAGCGCTGCCGTGACGATCAAAAGCGCGATGGCCGCAAACAGCAGCCAGGCTCGGCGCGCCCGCCTGGCGAGTTGCTCGGGCGTCGAAGACAAGGCACCGGCGGGGCGTTGCAGCATCGCCCATTTGTGCATGAATTCGCACAAAGCACAATTCGACCTATGCGGAGATTCGCACCTATCCATGCGTCCAGCACAGCGGACGTTTGCGAATGCTCAACAAAATCAATGATGAAAAGCTCTTCTGCGTATCTGGCACGACTGTTGCAAACACGAATTCAGCAGTCGCGAGGCTGCTGGTCTCAAAACAACTGCCCCGGGGAGTCGAGCTTTCGATCGGGGCGCCATGGAGGACGTTATGCAGACAGCAATCGCTGCCGCCGAGCCGCGCGGCAAACTTCCCTTATACCGGCATCTTTATGTGCAGGTGCTGGCGGCGATCGCCGCCGGCGTGCTGCTCGGCCATTTCTATCCCGAAACCGGCGAGGCGATGAAGCCGTTCGGCGATGCTTTCATCAAGCTGGTGAAGATGGTGATCGCGCCGGTGATCTTCCTGACGGTGGCGACCGGCATCGCCGGTGTTTCCGACCTGCAGAAGGTCGGCCGCGTCGCCGGCAAGGCGATGATCTATTTCCTGGTGTTCTCGACGCTGGCGCTGGTCGTCGGCCTGGTCGTCTCCAATGTCGTCCAGCCCGGCGCCGGCATGCACATCAATCCAGCGACGCTCGATACCGCCAAGGTGGCGGCGTATGCCGAGAAGGCGCACGACACAACCATCGTCGGGTTCCTGATGAACATCATCCCTGACACCATCACCGGCGCCTTCGCGCAGGGCGACATCCTGCAGGTGCTGTTCTTCTCGGTGCTGTTCGGCGTCGCCCTGGCGTTGGTCGGCGATCGCGGCCGTCCGGTTGTCGATTTCCTGCAGGCGCTGACCACGCCGATCTTCCGCCTCGTCGCCATCCTGATGAAGGCCGCACCGATCGGCGCGTTTGGCGCCATGGCCTTCACGATCGGCAAATACGGCATCGGCTCGATCGCCAATCTCGCCATGCTGATCGGCACGTTCTACTTGACCGCGCTGCTGTTCGTGCTGGTGGTGCTCGGCGCGGTTGCCCGCTACAACGGCTTCTCGATCCTGGCGCTGATCCGCTACATCAAGGAAGAGCTGCTGCTGGTGCTCGGCACCTCGTCCTCGGAAGCGGCATTGCCAGGCCTCATGGCCAAGATGGAGCGCGCCGGCTGCAACCGCTCGGTGGTCGGTCTGGTTATCCCGACCGGCTATTCCTTCAACCTCGACGGCACCAACATCTACATGACGCTGGCGGCGCTGTTCATCGCGCAGGCGACCGACACGCCACTCACCTACGGCGACCAGATCCTGCTGCTCGCCGTCGCCATGCTGAGCTCCAAGGGTGCCGCCGGCATCACCGGCGCTGGCTTCATCACCCTGGCGGCGACGCTTTCGGTCGTCCCCACGGTGCCGGTCGCCGGCATGGCGCTGATCCTCGGCGTCGACCGCTTCATGTCGGAGTGCCGGGCGCTGACCAACTTCATCGGCAATGCGGTAGCGACGGTCGTGGTGGCACGCTGGGAGGGAGAACTCGACCAGACGAAGTTTGCCGCCGCCATGGCCGGCGACTTGCCGGAGGAAGTCGACCTGTCGCTGCCGGGTTTGCAGGGCGCCTGACTGTTTAGGCTGCATGGTCATAAGCCCCGGAGGCGGTTCACCGGCTCCGGGGCAAAAGGGCCGGCGGTCGCGGCATGCCGCCTGAAACGCAACCTGAAGTGGCCCTATTTTCGACGCGGGGCTTGTTCCAGCCGCATTTGCAGGCCAGTATCCGCCATGCCTTCAGGGCACCCGTCCGCTTCGCTCCCGACCTGATTGCGAGGCGAGACATTTCCGTCGGGCTCGGTTGCGACATCACCTTGGCCGAACGTCGGAGCTTTTGCTGCCGACCGCGTTCTGACTATGGCGGCAGCCCTCGAAGGCAATGGCGGCCTCACTGCGAAGTCGCAAGCGAAACGTGACCCGTCTCCTGGTGGAAAGCGCAAGCTTTTCTGAGGGGAACTCGTCGCGCCTGAAGAGGGGCACTTGAAGAGGGGCAGGCCCATGAGGGCCTTTGCCGAACCAAAGCAAGATGCGAGGTCAAACGCGATGCGGCCTGTCATTCCGGTATCCATCATCATCCCGAACTACAACTATGCGCGGTTCCTCAAACGCAGCATCGACAGCGCCCTCGAGCAAGACTACGCCGATGTCGAAGTCATCGTCGTCGACGATGCATCGCAGGACAATTCCACGACAATCATGGAATCCTATCGCGATGAGATACTCGCATGCCCGCGAGCGCAAAATGGCGGACACGCGGCGGCATTCAACACCGGCTTCGCGGCGAGCTCGGGCAAGATCGTCCTGTTCCTCGACGCCGACGATTATCTTTATCCAACCGCCGTCTCTACCATTGTCGAAACCTGGGACGAGGCAACCGCCCAGGTCCAGTCCAGACTGCATATCGTCGACGAGGGGCAACGCATCAAGGATGTCTTTCCGCCGCCCGAACTGGCTTTCGACAGCGGCGACGTCATGCCGAAACTCCTGCACAAGGGCCGCTATCAGACGACCGTGACCAGCGGGCTCGCCTTTGACCGCGCAACGCTCGAATCGATCATGCCGATACCGGAGCCGGAGTTCCGCCAGGGCGCCGACGGCTATCTGGCAACGCTGGCGCCGATGTACGGGCATGTCCAATCGATCGACGAATGCCTCGGCGCCTACCGGATCCATGGCGCCAACCATTCAGTCTTCGGTGAAAAGCTCGCCGAGCGGGCACGCTGGCGGGTAACTCACGATTTCCGCCGCATGCAGGCGCTGTCGGACCAGGCTTCCGGGATCGGCCTGACCATCGTGCCGTCGAATGCCGTCCGCCACGATCCGGTCCACCTGGAAGAGCGGCTGGCATCGCTTTGCGCGGACAGAGACCGACATCCCGTGGCCGACGATTCCCGGCTGGCGCTCGGGGCGGCCGGCGCCGTCGCCAGCCTCGAAATGACCGCATCCCTGCGGCGGCGTGCAATCCTTGCCGCCTGGTTCCTGTCGGTCGGAGTGTTGCCGCGGAAAATGGCGACCGCGGTGCTGTCGTGGAAGCTTGATGCGTCGTCGAGGCCGGCATTTTTGAGCCGCCTGTCCAAGAGAATCCGCCATGCCATGGGTTAGTGGGTGGCGCTGTGCCACAACTCCGCCAGGTTTTTGGGAGGTCTGGCAACCCGGGTAGATTTCGAACAATATCATTATGGGTACGTGGCGCCCCAAGCGAAAGGACAACCAGCCCATGACCTCTTATGAGCCGATGCGTCCGATGGAGCGCTGCCCATCCCACCCTGGAGCGCTGCTTGACGACATTATCCCGGCAACCGGAAAGACCAAGGTGGAGATCGCCAATCTGCTCGGAATCTCGCGCCAGCAGCTTTATGACATCATCCGCGAAAAGAAGCCGGTGTCGCCGGCTGTCGCTGCCCGTCTTGGAAAGATGTTCGGCGACGGCGCCGCGATCTGGCTCAGGATGCAGGCCGCCTATGATGCGTGGCACGCGGAACGCGAGGTTGACGTCAGCGCCATTCCAAGGCTGCATGCTGCCTGAGATGCAATAGATCGGCCGAACCACCGAGGCTCTCACAAATCGATCACGGTCCCGCCTGCCTGGACCGGTCCTGCGGTTCGACGGCTCGCTCGACCAGGACATGCGCTTCCCGCGCGGCCTCGATGAACGCGTTCCTGGCGGCTTCGGTCCAGCGATCGTCGCTCATGGCGCGGCGGCATGTGCGCAGTGCCACCCCGTGTTTGGCGCTGCCGGTGTCACGCCAGTGGGCTTCCAGCAATGCGACAGCCTGCCGTGCGTTGGAAATGTTGCGGATATCTCCCACGATGCCGACCGCAACCGCAACCGGCTTGGCAAACCATCCCTGGTTCATGGCGGGGCCTTCGACCTGTTGAACCATCTATAACGAAAATCGTAGCCCAAGGTTTCATTCGCGCCAGTCACCTCGGCGTGAGGCGGCGTCTACAGCGCTGCGCGCAGCCTGACCACGACGCTTCGCGCCACAAGCACCAGCACGGTGATGACGATCAGGATCACCGAGAGCGCTGCGATCGCCGGGTCGATGTTGTCGCGCAGGCCCATCCACATTAGCCGCGGCAGCGTGATGGCGTTGACCGAGGTGATAAACAGGGTGACGCCGATCTCTTCCCAGGACAGCACGAAGGACAACAACGCCGCGGTGACGATGCCGAACTTGATATTGGGCATGATGATGCGGGTGGCGCGCTCCCACACGGTGGCGCCGAGGCCGCGGGCGGCGAGGTCGATGCGGCGGTCGAGCTGGCTGAGCGACACCAGGATCAGCACCGTGGCGAAGGGCACCGTCATCACCGCATGCGCCATGGCGACACCCAGCCAGGTGTCATAGCCGAAGAATGAGCTGACGCCAGAGATCGAGGTCAGCAGGAAGTAGAGCGTGATTGCCGAGACCACCGGCGGCACCACCATCGGCAGCAGCACGAAACCGACCAATGCTGCCGTGAAGCGCGGCTGGAACATCCAGATGCCGAGGCTGAAGCAGAGCGCCAGCACGGTGGAAAAGGCGCTGCTGACGATGCCGATCCTGATCGAGAGCAGGATCGAACTGATCCAGCGCGGATCCTCGATCAGCGCCCGGTAATGGCGCAGCGACAATTCGCCCGACGGCATCGCCAGCATGCGGCTCGGCGTCAGCGACACCGGGATGACGGCGAGCAGCGGCAGCAGCAGGAACAGCGCGACGAGGGCGGCGAGGACCAGCGAGACGGGACCGGGGCGGTAGGTCGGCATCGCGCTACACCAGTTGCTTGGGTCTGATATAGCGGAACAGCAGCGCCATCAGCGCGCCGACAAACAGCACCAGCACGACACTGATTGCGGCGCCCAGGCCCCAGTCCGGGCTCTGGAAGATGCGAAGGTAGATCAGCTCGGCGATCATCACGCTACGGCCGCCGCCGAGGATCGCCGGCGTGACGAAGAAGCCGAGCGAAAAGACGAAGACGATCAGCGCCGAGCCGATGATGCCGGAGCTGGTCATCGGCACGAATACCGACCAAAAGGTGCGCATACGGCTGGAGCCGAGGCCGCGCGCCGCCAGCAGCACACGGTCGTCGAGGCTGCGCATCGATGAGGCCAGCGGAAACACGGCGAAGGGAATGAGGAAATGCGTCATGCCGACGATAACGCCGAACTCGTTGCGCACCAGCGCCAGCGGCTCTGAGATGAAGCCGACCGCCTGCAGCCAGGTGTTGATCAGGCCGCGATTGGACAAAAGCGCCACCCAGCCGAAGGCGCGCGTCAGCACCGAGATCCAGAACGGCACCAGGATGCAGAACTCGGCCACGACGCGCTGCACCGGCGTGCCGCGTACCCAGACAACGGTGATGGCGTAGGCGGCGACAACCGAAACGATCGTCACGATCGCCGCGATACGCAGCGTGCGGATGAAGACCGACTGCACCAACTGATCCGTGAGCAGCGCATTGTACTGCCCCAGCCCCGGCGTGGGCAGGGTGAAGCTCCATTTAACCACGCCAAGGAATGGCCAGGCATAGGCCAGCACAAGAAAGAGGAGCAGCGGCGCCATCAACAGCGCCGCGCCCATCCTGTCGGAGAGGTATGCTCTCATCCGGTTATCCCGGCTTGTCAGGCGGAGATGATCTTCGTGTATTCGTCGAGTGCCGCCCCGTAGTTCTTGGCGTACCAATCCATGTCGAGCGGGATCTGCTTCTTCATGTTCTCGGGATCGACCGGATTGATGCGCCTCTTGTCGGCGGGTATCAGCGCATCGGTGGCCGGGTTGGCCGGACCCTGACCGAGCTTTTCGAACATGATGAGTTCCTTCTCCGGGTCCTGGGTGCTGGCGATGAACTTCATCGCCGCGTCCTTGCCGCCGGGATTGCCCTTGAGCACGGCGAGCGCGCCGGGCGAGATCAGGCCCTGGTCCCAGATGAACTTGATCTTGCCGCCGGAATCCTGCTCGATGAGCGAAGCCCGGGTCGACCAGACGATCGCCATCGAGGCCTCGCCATTGAGCAGCACGCTCTGGCTTTCGGCGCCGCCACCCCAATAGGCGACGACGTTTTCCTTGAAGGCGGCGATCTTGTCATGCGCGCGCTTGAGGTCGAGCGGGTAGAGCGATGCCGGTGCGATGCCGTCGGCGAGCAGTGCCGCTTCCCAGCTCGACACGCCCCATTTGTAGAGCGAGCGCTTGCCGGGGAATTTTGCCACGTCGAAGAAGTCGGCCATGCCGGTTGGTGCCTGGCTGCCGTATTTCTCGGCATCATAGGCGATGACATAGGAGAAGAAATAGGTCGAGGCAGCGTACTCCCAGCCGAATCCCGGCCGCATCTTCTTCTTGTCGACGACCGCATAGTCGATCGGCTCGAGCATGCCTTGGGCGCCGAGAGTGATGGCCGAGAACGGATCGACGTCGACCAGGTCCCAGGTCGGGGCGCCGCTCTTGAACTGCGCCGCGATCGCGCCTTCGGTCGGGCCGGAGCCGTCCATCTTAACGACAATGCCGGTTTCCTTGGTGAAGGCCTGGCCGTAAGCCGCGTCATAGGCGGTAATGGCGTCGCCGCCCCAGTTGACGAGCACCAGTTCCTTAGCCGCGGCAAAGGCGCCGGTCGAGCGCAGCAGCATCGGCGTGCCGGCCAGCACCAGTGCGGCCAGCTGCGTAAACTGCCGGCGCGAGATCTCGCCGCGCACTGCCCTGGCGGATAGCGCCTCGATGGAATTTTTCTTGGTTTGGTTTGTCATGTCAGTTCCCCTTTTTTGTCGTTAATATTTCCTGAAAGTCAGCTTGGCGAATTCGCCGCGCCGATCGTCATTGTCCTCCGTTCGGAAGGAGGAAGCCTTTCTCCGCCGGCCAGGTCAGCCAGACGGAATTGCCCTTGCTGAGCGCGGAAGCGGCGACCTCGTTCGGCACAGAGATCGTCACCTTGGCGCCTTGCCGCGTCGTCAGATCGAGCCGCGTCGCAGCGCCGAGATAGGTCGAGGCGACGGCAGTCGCGGCAATGCCGTTCTCGCCTGTCGCGGCTTCGCGGGCGATCGACATGTATTCGGGCCGGATCGCCAGGATGGCGTCGCCCCGGACCTTCTCGGCCTTGCAGCGCATGCTGATCGCGCGGTCTTCGCAGAGGCCCGTCGAGCCATTGTTGGCCGGGCGTACGCCCTTCAGCGGCAGCATGTTGATCTCGCCCAGGAACTCGGCGACGAAGCGGTTGTCCGGCCGGTCGTAGACCTCGTCCGGCGCGCCGACCTGCAGCAATTTGCCGTGGTTGAAGATGGCGACGCGAGATGACAACGCCAGCGCCTCGCTCTGGTCATGGGTGACGAAGACGAAGGTGGTGCCGGTCTCCTGGTGCAACCGCTTCATCTCGGCCTGCATCTGGCCGCGCAGGCCCTTGTCGAGTGCTGAAAACGGCTCATCGAGCAAAAGTACGCCCGGCTCGAACACCAGCGCCCGCGCCAGTGCGACCCGCTGCTGCTGGCCACCGGACAATTGCGACGGCAGTTTCTTTTCGTGGCCCTTGAGCCCGACGCGCTCGATCATTTCGCCGACGCGGCGTTTGATCTCGGCCGCCGGTTTCTTTCGCACCTTGAGCGGAAAGGCGATGTTGGCCTCGACGCTCATATGCGGGAACAGCGCATAGCCCTGGAACACCATGCCGGCGGCACGCTGCTCGGCCGGCCGCTCGGTGATGTCGACGCCGTCGCTGTAAAGGCGACCGTCGGTCGGCTGAATGAAGCCGGCAAGGATCATCAGGAAGGTGGTCTTGCCGGAACCGGAGGGGCCGAGCAGGGTGAGGAACTCGCCACGGCCGATATCGAGCGTCAGATCGTCCAGCGCACGGAACGAGCCGAAGCTCTTGCCGATCCCGATTGCCTTGATCTCTGCGGCCCGGCCGGGTTGCTGCATCCTGCCCTTTCCTTAGCGTAGCCGAAATCGTAGGCAGGGCGGCGGCTCACCGCAACCGAATAGTTTTCGCCTGATCGGCAAATTTGATTCATCTATGCGCCAATCTCCCCTCGAGGGGCAGGGCTATCGCATATGAGTGATGGCATTGATGAGATAGTCGTCGTTCCAGGCGCATTTCTTGATGCGATGGCTGATGGGAACT
>NZ_JAMYPW010000008.1:0-132107 GCF_040320565.1 Mesorhizobium sp. M0664 | reverse complement strand
AACTTCGCTCGTAAGGGCGACCTTAAGAGCGCAGCCTCGCTACCGTGCCGTCCTCTCGCAAGGCGGCCTTCGCCGGAGGGTATCCTTCGATACGGGCTGTCGGCGCGCTTCGAGACGATGCCCTCAAGGCCCGCTTGGTCGGCAACATAGGCGGCGGTAAGTGCAAAGAGGCTCGCAATCCAAACACCACGCATCACACGCTCGGGCGGTCTGCGCATTGTAAACACCGAGAACGCGTTGGCTTAAGCGCAAATCCTAGGGAACATGCTAGAATGTGCGGCTTCGCTCAACTTGAGCAAATGTCCCCAACGACATCTAGGACGCGCTGATTTCCGCTTCTTGAAAGCTTGTTATCATGATAATTTTCAGTCTCCTCGCTTAAGAATATATAGACATTTCAGTCAAACCGGCGGGGGATGGGGAGGATAGGATGAAACTGTTATCGCTTGTTGTCGCAGCTACGTTTTCACTTGCTATGTCCGCTTGGGCCGAGGATCTACCAAGTAGCGCGAAGAAAGCATCGATGGAAGAATTTAAGACTTTTGCTAATGGGAAAAAGGTAAATGTAATTATATACGACGCTGGAGCTGCCATAACTGCCACTCTTGTCTGGAACTGGAAGAAAAAACAGATCATTGGCGAAGCTTTGGTGAACAACAAAACTAAGATAAAGGTCAAAGTTCCATTGACTTTCGACGGCGACAAGGCCTGTTCACAAGACCAAGGTAAACCAGTTTGTCATCTTATCTACATTGACAACGGCAAATTTTACGAGGTGCGCGACGACGGCAAAGTCCACGCGACTTCAACGTTGGTTCAATGAGACGGACCACGTCCGAATGGTTTGGTCGGCGTTTGCACGGACCCGCAAATGCCGGCCCTATTCAGTACGCTTGTCAAGTCTTACGACACCTGCACACTCGCCTCCGACTCGAGAAAACTCACCGCTGCCTTTCGCACCTTGAAGCCTGCCGATGATATGGTTTTGCCTTGGCGCACCATCGTCATCGACGAAACTTAAATAGATGTCGAATGCCCCGTCGGCGGTGATTGTTCCGGCCAAAGGCACCATCGCTGAAATTTCCGTTCCATCGATAAAGATTGTCGTTGACTGTTCAGTGTAATCGCAGGCGGAATTACCTGCGCGCCGCGTCAGTGCCCACGCGCCATCAAAAGCCTTTACCTTGACCGGAGCGCAGACACGTTCTGGGATATTCTTGATTGCGCGCAACACCTCTTTCGTCGGCTCCAGGCCGGCAAGCTTCAATCCCCGCTGCTCGGCAAAGGCTTGAAGAGCTTTCCGACTTCCCGGTCCCCATTTGCCGTCTGCCTGTCCGACAAGGCAGCCGACTCGCGTTAGCTCTGTTTGCGTTGCCTTTGTCAACGCGCGCGGATCAGCCGAAGCTTGCGTCACATCTAAATCAGGATGAGCTTCTGCAACCTCCACGCCCTCGATGGAAATCGAGGGGGCTTTGCCACGATCTGTTGCTGCCTGTTCGATCTCGTCGATCTTCAAGCTGGCTAACGCCGCAAAGGCGCCGCTTGGATACTGTCTGAGATAGGCCTCAAAGAAGCGCTTGTCCGTTTTTTCCTTGATGGTCTCCCAATAGGCGACTTCTACGTCCCCTCCTTTCGCACCCGTCGTGACAGCGGTGTTTCCGGACAACGGTTGCAAAATGACGTCGCCCGTCAGCGAGGAGTTGTCCCATGGCACTTGTTTGCCGTCGGTTGCTTCAAGCACATCCTTACGGACGTTGATGAGGTCGCGGGAGATGTCCTGGCCAGGCGTACCAAGATTCTTCAGCAGCGCAGATGTGAACGGCGAGTTCCTTCCCTCGCCGTCCAGCGCAACGTTCCCGGGCTGCGTTGCAAAGGCTATGAGCGATCCAACGCCCGTGCCTAGCTTTGCCAAGCCCCGACCGACCGACCCTGATCGCGTACCCATCGAGCGCCCAAGGTTCTGTGAGAAAGGACTGTCCCGGCAAGCATCCAAAAATACCAGGTTGACCTTCGTGGTTCGCTCCATGGCCGACAAGACGAGGTCCATGGGCACGGCTTCGAAGTCGAGGTCGTTATATGTGGATAGCCGCGCATCAACGGGAGCCATGTAGTTGGTGCCGTTCACCTGGACGCCATGGCCGGCATAGAAGAGAAGCGCCATGTCGGCACCATCCAGCTTGCCGATGAAATCTCGAACCGTGCCGCGCATCCCGCTCAGATCGAGGTCCTCGCCTGCAACCACCTCAAAGCCCAACGCCTGCAGTTTTGCGGTCATATCCACCGCATCATTTTTTGGATTGGAAAGTGGAACCGCGTATCTATAGGCAGAATTACCGATGACCAGCGCGACGCGCCGTTCTGCCCACGCTTGGGCGCTCAGCGAAACTAGAAGAAGCGCAATGGCGAAGCGAAGCGCCATCATGGCTGTATATCCTTAGTCTCAGCTCATGCAGCGGATTCACCTGTCGATGGACAGGATAAAACCGGAGCAGTCTTGCGAGACTGAGCCCGGTGCTTCGCAGTGTCAAGTCCAGCGGATTAGCGAAGGGCCCGCCGCTAGCCCACAGTTCGTCAGCGGTCTATGCTGTGTAGATTCACGCCGATAGACACCGAAACGAATTGCACGCAGCTTGGCCGTCTTCACGCCGATCGGAATGGTTAAAAAAGGGCGCCTTCTCGCCTCGCTCGGATTCTTTTTCATTCTGGGCGCCTGCATTGCCACATTCTCTCCCTCAGGCGAGAAACTGCTGCGCGACGTCTTGATGACGACCATCTCGCCCTTCGTCGCGCCCCCGACAGACATCGTGATCGTAACGATCACAGAGCAGACATTGGAAAGGTTTCCCTATAGATCGCCGCTGGATCGGGGTGCCTTGGCCGACCTCGTGCAGAGAATCGATAAGGCTCATCCGAGAACAATAGGCATCGACTTGCTTTTCGATCAGCCAACCGAGGCGGAAAAGGATCGGCGCCTAGCTGAGGTTATCGAGGCGGCCGAAAGTCCGGTAATTGTCGCATCTGCATCACACGGGGACGACCTTACCGACAAGCAACTGTCGTATCTTAGTCGCTTCGCGCCAAGCGCCATCCGCGGACTGGCCGCCCTGTCTCATGATAGGGTCGACGGGGTTGTGCGGGAAGAATTTCCCGGGCGCGTGGTGAATGGCAACTGGCAACCTAGCTTTGCATCAGCGCTTGCGCAGACCGCCGGCATATCGGCATCGCAAGCTGCGGAGAAGATGGTCTACTATCGGTCTACAGGCATTCATCCGGCACGATGGACAATATATCCGGCACACGCCGCCGCTTTCGCGCCCCCGGCCTGGTTCGCCGGGAAGTTCGTTTTGATCGGCGTTGACCTCCCGCTGCAGGATCGTCATGCAACCCCATTTGCCGTGCTGAACGGCTCTGTTGCCGGAGCGCTGCCGGGTGTCGTTATTCATGCCAATGCGCTGGCGAGGTTGATCAAGGGCGACAAAATCATTACGCCAGAGGCGGTGGCGGCGTTTGCGCCCTTCGTTCTCGCGACGGCGCTCTGCATCTGGGTCGCTTGGCTCCGCATATCAGTGTTGGTGAAACCTGTGGTCATCATCGGCGCAGTCGTTTTGGTTTTGATCTTAGAAGCAACCGCGTTTGCCAAGGCCGGAATTCTGTTACCTATGGTCGCGCCGTCGATGCTGCTGCTAGGGCTCTCCGGATTCGTCGCAATTCTGGCATGGCACCGGGACTCGAAAGAAAGGCGTTTCGTCCAGAACGCGTTCTCTCAGTATCTCAGCCCGGCAGTCGTGGCAGAGCTAGTCAGCAAGCCGGCGTCGCTGCGCCTCGGCGGATCCGAACGCTTGATAACGTGCGTGTTCACCGACCTTGAGGGATTCACCAGTTTGGGCGAACGGACGGAACCAGAGGTATTTGCTACGGTTCTGAATGAATACCTCGAGGCGGTTTGTGGTCTCTTCATTGAACATGGCGCCACGATAGACAAACTAATAGGCGATGCAGTAATTGGTTTTTTTGGCGCACCGGGTGTGCAGGAGGACCAAGCCGAAAGGGCGCTAAAACTAACGCTTGCTACCGTCGCGATGTCTCGAAGATTTCGGACAGATCTAAAGTCTAGAGGCCATGACGTTGGCGTCACTCGTATCGGCGTCCATCGAGGACCTGCAGTTGTCGGAAATTTTGGGGGCAATCGATTCTTCAACTACACGGCCATGGGCGATACGGTGAACACCGCTGCCAGGCTCGAAGGCGCGAACAAGTTTCTAGGTACCGTGAACTGCATCAGCGAGGAGGTGGCGAACTCTTCCGATGACTACCTGCTTCGGCCGTCCGGTGTGTTGTGTCTGAAAGGCAAGACTGAGTGGATCTCAGCCTTCGAGTTGCTGGAAGAAGGGCGTATGAATCGCGAGATGGTGGAGGCTTACTCGCAAGCTTACTTGCTGATGTCCGCGCGCGACAAGACTGCCGCTGCTGCCTTTGCATCGCTGGCCATTCAATATCCCAACGATGGCCTCGTTGCTTATCACCTTGGGAGACTGAAGCAGGGTGAGGCTGGCGATAGGATCTATCTTGAAGGCAAGTAAAACAAGCGTATGGTTGAACGTGCGTCATGTATCGGCAACCCAAAATCATTTTCCTACTGGCTGCGGCCATGGCAGCAATTGGTTCCTGCTCGAGCGCTCCTGCGGCCAGCGAGTATGTCGTTGTCGCTGTCGATCCTCCCGCGGACAGCCCTCAGCTCGGCAAACTGTTCAGACTGGGCGACCTCGTGCACATCGAGGGTGGATCGACTGTCACTTTGATGGGTGACGATGGCTCGGTCACTGCGTTGCCGGGACCTGCCGATATTGTGGTGACTGACGACGCATCGGGTTCTGGATCAACGTCTAACGGGGCGGCAGGCGCTTCTTCGAGTTTGACTGCGATTTCGGATCTATTGGGGAATGGTCAGCTCCAAACCATAGGTGGGTCCCGTGGCGTTTCCGACACGACGGCCGCCACCTTGGAACCTTGGATGGTGCCGGTCGAAAATGGTCTGACAGGCTGCGTTTATGACCTCAAACTGGAGCTTTGGCGCCCACCGGGGCACAGGGCGGATGTTTCGGTTGCCTATAATGAAGAGTCGCTGGCGACAAGCTTGGTCTGGGACAAGGATACCCCAATTTTGGCAATTCCCGGAAACGTGCCACCGGATCTTCGATCCGTTGGTTTGGTGATCGACGATAAGTCGTTTCGAATGCCTATCGTGCATTTGCCCACCGGCTTCAGCCCGTCGGATCATGTGGGACTGTATGCCTGGATGATAGGAAGCGGTTGTCTTCTTCAGGCATCCGCACTGATCCGGAACTTGGCTAACCGATAGACCACCAGGGGTGGTCACTTCACGGCGCACTGGAAGCGGTAGAGGCACGCCTTCGCGTCAACCACCGCCATATCGAGGCAATTTCTCGATGGCGCGCTAAGGAAAGCGATCGCCTTGTGCCCAGCGGGTACGCCGACTGAAAGTTTGCGGCGCACGAATTTAACGCTTCGTTGACGTAGACTTGGACGGTTGCCGAATAGCGGCTGAAGTAGATGCGCAGGTGGCAAAACGTCGTGCTCTGTTGCGAGGCTATGCTGGATCAGGTGGTCCGTCCAGAAGAGTTCTTCCTGCAGAACCGGCGATCTCGAGATGCCACCGACCCTCCGCATGCCCCCTCGGAACGCTGGAAGAGGGATGGTGCGTCGCACAAAAATATTGCAATGCACTATAGATCCCGTAACGTCAGTTTCGTAAATGAACGAGACGGCTTTTGTGAAAGGCCGTCCACCGGAAAGGATGGAAACTGTGGCCAAGACCGCTGACACCGTTGAAAATACCTCATTCCCCACCTTCGACGCGTCGAAGGCTGCCGACCAGGTCCGCGCTGTCGCCGAAAAGGGCGTCGAGCAGTCGAAAGAAGCCTATGCGAAATTTGCGTCAGGCACCGAGACGACCCAGTAGGCTCTGCAGTCGAGCTTCGAAACCGCCAAGACCGTCGGCAACGAGTTGTCGCTGAAGACAATTGCTGCTCTGCGCGCCAATGCCGAAGCCGGCTTCTCGCACCTCGAAGCCCTGGTTGCCGTGAAGTCGCCGTCCGAGTTCATCGAACTGCAGACTGCCTTCTTGCGCACGCAGCTCGAAAAGACCGTCGAGCAGGCCAAGGAATTTCAGGCCGTGACGACCAAGGCTGCCGAAGATGTATCGAGGCCGATCAAGGATGTCGTTGAAAAGGCGATGAAAGATCTCAAAGTCGCCTAATTGAGTCTAAGCGATCGGAAATAACCGCGAAACAACACCTTCTCCAGCCGGTCTTTTTCCTTTTGGCTGGATGCTCTTTGGTGCCTGCGTTGCCATGGCGGTGCGGGCATGGCTCTCTCGGCTGCGATCATCCGCACAATCTGACGGCGGCGAGCGACGAGCCCGGCCAGGGCCTCGGCTTCGGTGCCGCGCAACGGGCACTTGCCGCTTGCTCGACCCAACGAAGGCAGCGTTACAGCAGCATCGGTGGTGTCGGTCCTGGCCCGCTTGCCGAGCGCATTGGCGTAGGCTGTCACCTGCCCCGGATTGACCACGACAACCGCCAGGCTAGACTAACACCCTGTCCAAAGCGGCAACGGCTAAGCGCGATATCCTGCCCCATTCTTGGCACGTCGAGCCTTGACATTCGCCTGCGGCAAATTCAGCTGGGCCTTCGTTGCACGGATGGCGGTGCGACGCGGCCTTTCGTCTGTGAGCGGCAGCGCGGACGCCGTCAAACGGCAGAAACTTCAAATCCATCATGTTGGCTCATTGCCAAAGCGCCGCTTCAAGACAACAATGACCTCGACGCCGGCGCGCCAGACGCGCACAAAAAAGAGCGTTGGAGGAAATGGAGGAGGAAGCCGCTGGCCAAGTCACGGACGCGCTATGCATGCGGCGTTTCGGTGCTCACCACCGACGAATCTGACGCGGATGCGTTCGCCCGGGCGGTGGCAGCGGAAGCAGCGGCCATTGACGCCGGGTTTGCCCTCCTGTTTTTCTCGCAGAGCCTCATAGAGGCCGTCGCCCTGTCGGAAGCGCTGAAGACCCAGGCACCGGCGCTCCACTATGCCGGCTGCTCGACAGCCGGTGAGATAACGCCCAAGGGGCTGGAGGAAGGCCAGATCCTGGCTATGCTGCTTCCCTCCGTATCGTTTTCGGCAGCCAGCACCATGGTCGAAAATCTGTCCTCATCGGGCATGGACGGGATTACCGGCGAAGTCGAGGCGCTGAGGCGTTCGTTACACGAGCGCCTCGGGCACGAGCGGGCCGACACCACTTTCGCGCTCTGCTTGATCGACGGCCTGTCTTATGCCGAAGAAGCGGTGACCTCCGCCATCCATTGGGGGCTCGACGACATCCCACTGATCGGTGGGTCGGCTGGCGATGATTTGAAATTCGAGACAACACGGCTGATCTCGAACGGCAAAGTGACCTCCGACAGCGCCATCATCGTGCTGGTCACCACGGAAATTCCTTTCCACGTGTTCAAGACCGACAATTTCATTCCCACCGACGAGAAGCTGGTGGTGACGGCATCCGATCCCGACCATCGCATCGTGCGCGAATTCAACGCCACCATTGCCGCCGAGGAATATGCCGCCTCGGTCGGCGTTGTCGCACAGATGCTGACGCCATTGAGTTTTGCCTCGCATCCGGTGGTGGTGAAAGTCGGCGGCGAATTTTACTGCCGTTCAATCCAGAAGATGCACGCGGACGGCTCGCTGTCGTTCTTCTGCGCCATCGACGATGGTGTCGTGCTTGCCGTCGCCCAGCCTAAGGACATGGTCGAGGCGACCCGCGCCGCGCTCAGCGACGTCAGCGAAAGGCTTGGCGGCATTGACCTGATCCTCGGTTTCGACTGCGTGCTGCGCCGGCTCGACGCGCGCAATCGGCAGGTCTATCGCGAGATTTCGGAACTCTACAAGGTCAACAACGTCCTCGGCTTCGGCACCTATGGCGAACAGTACCGTTCGATGCATCTGAACCAGACCTTCACCGGCATCGCCTTCGGTGAACGCAATGCGGCCGAAGCGGCGGAGTAGGAAATCCGGGATGCCGCTCAGGAACATCGACGACCTGGAAAGGCTGAAGAAGATCAACGCCGCGCTGATCAGCCGCGTCGAGCGTTCCATGGACCAGCAAGGCAATGCCTTTTCGCTGTTCCAGACCGCCATTTCGCTTGAGAGCCGGGTGCGCAGCCGCACCGAAGAGCTGCATTCGACCTTGCGCCGGCTGGAGCAGTCGAACATCGACTTGAACGCAGCCAAGGAAAACGCCGAGCTGGCGAACCTGTCCAAGACCAGGTTCCTGGCGGCCGCCAGCCATGACGTGCTGCAGCCGCTGAACGCCGCGCATCTGTCGGTCTCGGCGCTTGCCGAAGTACAGACCAGCGAGGAAGGCAGAAAGCTGGTCCGCCAGGTCGAGCGATCGCTGGAGACGATGGAGGACCTGCTCCGCACCTTGCTCGACATTTCCAAGCTCGATGCCGGCGTCGTGCAGCCCGACATCACCGATGTCAGCCTGGAGACGCTGTTTTCGTCTTTGCGCTCGGATTTTCGGCCGGTCGCGGAGATGAAGGGGCTGACGCTGAAGTTCCGGCCGGTCGATGCGCTCGTTCGTTCGGACCGAACCTTGCTGCGCCGCATCCTGCAGAACATCCTGTCCAATGCACTGCGCTATACCCGCTCGGGCGGCGTGTTGGTCGGCACCAGGCATCGCGGCGACACGATCCGCATCGACGTCGCCGATACCGGCTGCGGCATCCCCGACGACCAGCGCGAGGCGGTGTTCGAGGAATTCCATCGCGGCGTGATCCCGACGGATGCCGGGCTTGCCGCCGGCGGGCTGGGGTTGGGGCTGGCCATCGTGCGCCGCATCGCCGCGGCACTCGGCCATCCCGTCACGTTTTCGTCGAAGGTCGGACATGGCACGATTTTCCATATCGACGTTCCGGTCGGGATCGGCGACACGGCCGATCCAATCGCCAGCACCGTCGACATGGAGCGGCCGCGCGGCTACGGTCTGTTCGGCACAAGGGTGCTGCTGGTCGAAAACGACATCGACGTGCTGCAGGCGATGACCTCCCTGCTCGAGCGCTGGCAATGCCTGGTGCGCCCCGCCACCTCGACCGGTGACGCGCTCGACTTGCTTGGCGATACCGACTGGTTGCCAGATATTGTCATAGCCGACCAGCATCTCGACGGCGGCGACCTCGGCACCACCACAATCGCCAAAGTTCGTGATTGTCTCGGCCGCGCGGTGACGGCGCTGATCGTCACCGCCGACGGCTCGGAAAGTGTCGCCAAGGCCGCCCGCGCCGCCGGCATCGAGCTGATGCGCAAGCCGCTGAAGCCGGCCCAACTGAGGGCGTTGCTGGCACATCTGCTGGCTTAGAGAATGGCTAACGCGATCCTCGATTACTTGGGAAAACCGGCGTCATCTCTTTTGACATCACCGACTTTTGAATCCTGGAAGTTCAAACGAACTGTAGATCATGATCTTCCGGAAATCCGCATAGATTACGTTTCTGCGCGTCACAAATTTTCCTTCATCTGCGATCGCGATGAAAAAATAGACACCATATTCACAGAAGCTGACAATTTGGATCGAGACCTCCTTGATATCCCCTTTTCATCCAGTCGCAACGACGTGCTGAATATCTTTGGCGTGCCCTCAAAAAGCGGCGCGGCACGGAGAGATCCTTTTTTGGGTGAATACGGCCCTTGGGACCGCTTCGACGAGGCGCATCATTCAATACATATCTCATATCACGCTCATGCAAACCGGATAACAAGGGTGACGCTTATGCGCGCCGACGCGGTGCCGTGACTATGCCGGGCATGCCCATGCGCGACTGAGGGGGCCCGGGAAACCCACAATGACAGTGCAGTTCTACGGCACCTTCGACTTGCCCGTCGGATGGGAAGACATAACTGACAACCTCCCCGAGGGATCGCCGCCTACCTTAGTTTAAAGAATCAGATGCCGGCGGCACCCTTCAATTCTCTATTGCGAAATATCGAAGCGGGGAAAAGCCAAATGCAGATTTCGATGTTCTTAGAACGTTTATGGTCGAGTTTTGTCGAAACAATTTCATAGATGTCGAGCGGATTTTTGAGAGAAAATTTGCGACGTAATGTGTGTTGGCGTTTCGTCGCGGACTACAGATCAACCTTATTGGCCTGGTATTTGTCGAATGGAAACGATTTTGCATTCGTGACCTACCTCGCGCAAGGCGAGGAATACGATCTCATCGATGAGGTAGGCGAAAGGAGAGAAATCCTTTCGTCTATATCATTCGGGTAGGGAGCAGCAGATCAAACGCCTTTGAGACATTCACCTGATCGCAGCGCCTTGCTGCTTCGTTTGCAGGGGCATCGGCACCGACCCCTCAAAACCCCGCCGGATCGCGAAACAGCTCGGCATTGTCCAGCTTTGAGACCTCGATCACCGCCTGGGTGCGGCTGTAGACGTTGAGCTTGCGCAGGATTTCGGAGACATGCGCCTTGACGGTGGTCTCGCCGACCTGCAGCTCGTAGGCGATCTGCTTGTTGAGCAGGCCCTGGCGCAGCATCTGCAGCACTTTGAGCTGCTGCGGCGTCAGCGTAGCCAGGCGCTGCACCATCTCGGCGCGGTCGGTGCTGTCGGCGTCGCGCGGCCGGCCTTCATAAGTGTCGGGAACATAGATCGCGCCTTCCATCACCGAGCGGATGGCGGCGGCAAGGTCGCTCTTGCGCGCCGATTTCGGGATGAAGCCGGCCGCACCGTAGGACAGCGCCTCGGAAATGATCTTCGGTTCCTCATAGCCGGAGACGATGACCACCGGCAGGCGCGGATAACGCGTCCTGAGCTGCAGCAGCCCGTCAAACCCATGCACGTCGGGCATGCTGAGATCGAGCAGTGCCAGGTCGAACGGCTTGGCATCCGTCAGAAGCTCGAGCGCCTCGGCAATCGAGCGCGCCTCCACCGTGTCGACTTCCGGATAGGCCATCTGCACGGCACTATGCAGCGCCTCGCGAAACAGCGGATGGTCGTCAATGATCAGGAACCTGGCGCGATCGGTCATCAGCTTCATTTCGGTTTGGTCTGGCCTAGAATAGTCCTGCAACCATGGCCAGCTTATTGGCAAATAGTACATTGCCATCTTGGCCGGCTAAAGCAGAATGTGCCCATGATTTCCGCGGCGCCACGCGGCAGATGTGGCCGTTCTGAAATGCAATGCCTTGCCCGGTGGCCCAAATCGGCCGAATGTGCCGGCGACAGATCCATTGAAACAGAGACAGGTCGTGACCGACTTCCGGCTTCGCGTGACAGCAGTGACCGCCGGCTTTCGCACTGTTGCCGGCCGCCACACGACGCTTCCCCGACGCCCGCCTTGTTCGCGGCCGCACCGATGGTATCGGCTGGTCTGGGGTCGCGCTGGTGTACGGGCTGGTTTCCTGGACAAAACGCCGCAAGCTGATGGTGCTGCTGTTCAAGCCCCGCTAGGCGCTCGATATCGTACTGGTAAGGAGCACCACCTTGCCGCCATCGCGCTTTGGGCGCGACATTGCCCGCGATATCCAAGCTAGTCCACGATCTGGGCCGCGCCAAGCCAGAACCAACTGATCGCAGTCGCTGATCTTGAAGCTATACGATCCGGTTGGACCAATTTCAGCGTATTCCCGTTGAGCCCAACGCCCCCCGAGGCTGACAGCACGTCGGCAATAACTTACGAAGCGTGTCCGTTTACGCGCTCGCCTGCGTTTGTTCCAACGCCTGGGACCGGGCGATTTCGTCCGGCCCCCAAAGTGTCTGATCAGTCGTTAGGCCGGCAACGCGCCGGACCGCTTGGCCGTCCAGGTGGCGATATAGTCCATCAGTCCTGGATTGAGGCAATCATAAGGTTCGAGCCCGATCGACTTCAGCTGTGACCTTATGCCGTCCATGCGGCTTGGATCGACACCGGACTCGATGATCGAGGAGACAAAGGCGGTGAAGCCCGGCGGCGCCCAGCCGTCTTCCTGGAAGCGTTCCGGATGGATGAAGGACAGCCCCTTGAACGCGTGGTCGCGCTCGACCGGGCCGTGCATGTGGACGCCGCAGCCGGTGCAGGCATGGCGCAGGATCAGCGCGCCCGGATCGACGATCTTCAGCTTGTCGCCGTTTTCGGTCACCGTCACGTCGTTTGTACCGGCAACCGCCACGACCGAGAACAGCGCGCCTTCCGGCTTCCAGCATTTGGTGCAGCCGCAGGCATGGTTGTGGGCGATCTGGCCCTTGACCTTGACCTTGACCGGGTTGCTGGTGCAGGCGCAGACCAGCGTGCCGCCGGCAAAGTCGGCCTTTTCCCGTGGCAGTCCATTGTCGATTTTAGGATGCAGTTTTTCCGGCATTTTTGTCTCCTCCCTGGTTGAACATCTGCATTTTTCGGCCGCTGGCCGGTTTGCCGGCGGCTTTCTCCTCGTCAGTAAACCACCACGCTCCTGATCGACTTGCCTTCATGCATCAGGTCAAAGCCCTTGTTGATGTCCTCGAGCTTCAGCGTGTGGGTGATCATCGGATCGATCTCGATCTTGCCGGCCATGTACCAGTCGACGATCTTCGGCACGTCGGTGCGGCCGCGCGCGCCGCCAAAGGCGGTGCCCATCCAGGTGCGGCCGGTGACCAGCTGGAACGGCCGCGTCGAGATCTCCTGGCCGGCGCCGGCAACGCCGATGACGACCGACTTGCCCCAGCCGCGATGCGACGCTTCCAGCGCCTGCCGCATGACTTTGGTGTTGCCGGTGCAGTCGAACGTGTAGTCGGCGCCGCCGATCTGGTCGGCGCCGCGCTTGGTCATGTTGACGAGATGGGCCACGACATCGCCGTCGATCTCCTTCGGATTGACGAAATGCGTCATGCCGAATTTCTCGCCCCATTCCTTCTTGTCGTTGTTCAGGTCGACGCCGATGATCATGTCGGCGCCGGCAAGGCGCAGGCCCTGGATGACGTTGAGGCCGATGCCGCCGAGGCCGAAGACGACCGCCGTCGCGCCTTGCTCGACCTTGGCCGTGTTGATCACAGCACCAATGCCGGTGGTGACGCCGCAGCCGATGTAGCAGATCTTGTCGAACGGGGCGTCGGCATTGACCTTGGCCACCGCGATCTCGGGCAGCACGGTGAAATTGGAGAAGGTCGAGCAGCCCATGTAGTGGAACAGCCTGTCCTTGCCGATCGAGAAGCGCGAGGTGCCGTCCGGCATCAAGCCCTGTCCCTGCGTGGCGCGGATGGCGGTGCACAGATTGGTCTTGCGCGACAGGCAGGACGGGCACTGCCGGCATTCCGGCGTATAGAGCGGGATGACATGGTCACCCTTCCTGACCGAGGAGACGCCCTTGCCGACGTCGACGACGATGCCGGCGCCCTCATGGCCGAGGATCGCCGGAAACAGGCCTTCCGGGTCGGCGCCCGACAGCGTGAACTCGTCGGTGTGGCAGATGCCGGTTGCCTTGATCTCGACCAGCACCTCGCCATCGCGGGGACCTTCGAGGTCGACCTCCATGATCTGCAGCGGCTTTCCGGCGGCAACGGCGACAGCGGCGCGCGTTTTCATCAGGCAATCCTCCCATGACGACCCATAGAGTTTCTCATTCCGCCATTGCTGCGGATGAGACCGCAATACGCTCATTCATCGCCGTATCCCCGCGAAAAGGAATAGGACTAAAGCAGACACGTAAGTCCACCTGCGGGGCTTTGATAAATCTCGTGGCGTCCGCTAAGCTCATTGTGGGCACCTTGAATTCGCGCTGGTCCGGGAACAATCGGACTTTAGTGCAAGAATGGGCAGTTTTATCGATGACGAGCGCGGTGCCAGGCACTCTCGCGGCCTTTTTGTGCTTTTTTTTCCAGACCGCCAACGTTACAGGCGTGATGGCCCAGGAAGTGACGGGCAAGCAACCGGTCGCAGCCGACAGGCCGGAAAGAAAGATAACCGAAATCAGAATAGGTTATTTGCGGGCCTACGCGCCGCAACTGGCGCTTTCCCTGCTGGACCTGCCGCCACGCGACGAAGGTGTCGCCGGCGCCAATGTGGCGATCGGCGACAACAACACGACAGGAAAGTTCCTCAGCCAGAAATTCAGCCTCGACATAGCCGAGGTCAAGCCGGACGCCGACGCGGTTCAGGCGTTCAACGATCTGATTGCCAAAGGTGACCGCTATGTTGTCGCTGACCTCTCGGCCAGGCAATTGCTGTCGATCGCCGACATCGCCCGCGACAAGGGCGTTCTGGTCTTCAATGTCGGTGCCACAGACGACAGCCTGCGCGAGGAAGACTGCCGCATAAACATTTTCCATGTGGCGCCGACACGAAGCATGCTGGCTGACGCGCTGGCGCAGTATCTCGTGATAAAGAAATGGCCGAATTGGGTGCTGCTCTATGGTTCGCATGAGCGGGATCATCTCTATGCGGCCGCGTTGCGCCGCGCGGCGGCTCGCTTCGGCGGTCAGATCGTCGCCGAGAAGGAGTTCAAAGACACCGGCACGGCGCGCCGCACCGACACCGGCGCCACGCAGATACAGCAGCAGATTTCCGTGTTCACGCAGGATCTGCCGGAGCATGACGTGGTGCTTGTCGCCGATGAGAGCGAGGTGTTCGGAACCTATGTGCCCTACCGCACCTGGACACCGCGGCTGGTCGCTGGCACGGCCGGCCTTGTCGCATCGTCCTGGCATCCCGCGAGCGAGCAATGGGGTGGCATTCAAATGCAAAGCCGTTTCCTGAGGACGACCGGCCGGCGAATGCTGTCCAAGGATATGTCGGCCTGGACGGCGGTGCGGGCGGTGGGCGAAGCCAGCACACGGACCAATGGCGACGATCCGAAGAAGATCAGCGACTACATCCGCTCGGACGATTTCTCGGTCGCCGCCTTCAAGGGACAGAAGCTGACCTTCCGCCAGTGGAACCATCAGCTTCGCCAGCCAATCCTGCTCGGCGACACCAAATCCGTGGTCTCGACATCGCCACAGGAGGGTTATCTCCACCAGATCTCCGAGCTCGATACGCTCGGCGTCGATCAGCCGGAAACGAAATGCGTCCTTAAGTAGAACCAATCGGGAGGAATTTTCGTGCAGAGACGAGCTTGCGCACTCGCCATTCTCGGCTTCATGGCCAATCCGGCGTGGGCTTACACCGTGTATGTCTCCAACGAGAAAGACAATACGATAACGGTCGTCGACACGGCGACGATGCAAGTGGTGAAGACCGTCGAAGTCGGCCAGAGGCCGCGCGGTATCACCATCTCGCATGACGGCAAGTTCATCTATTTGTGCGCCAGCGATGACGATACGATCGAAATCATCGATACCGCGACGCTGCAGATCGTTGGTACGCTGCCATCAGGCCCCGATCCCGAACTGTTCGTGCTTTCGCCCGACGGCAAGACGCTCTACGTCGCCAACGAGGACGACAATCTTGTCACCGCGATCAACGTCGAGAGCAAGCAGGTCATGACCGAGATTCCCGTTGGGGTGGAGCCTGAAGGCATGGCCGTCAGTCCCGATGGCAAAACCATGGTCAACACCTCCGAAACCACCAGCATGGCGCATTTCATCGACACCGGCAGCCATGAGGTGACCGACAACGTCCTGGTCGACACGCGTCCGCGCTTTGCGCAATTCAAGCCCGACGGATCCCAGATCTGGGTCAGTGCCGAAATCGGCGGCACCGTGAGCGTCATCGACAGTGTCAAACGCGAGGTGGTGAAGAAGATCCAGTTCGCGATTGCGGGACTGCGGCCCGAAACCATCCAGCCGGTCGGCATCGCAATCAGCGCGGACGGCAAGAAAGCCTATGTCGCGCTCGGCCCAGCGAACCACGTCGCCGTCATCAACACCGAAACCTACGAGGTGGAAAAATACATCCTGGTCGGCCAGCGCGTCTGGCATCTCGACTTCACCCCCGATCAGAAGACGCTGATCACCACCAACGGCAATTCCAACGATATCACCTTCATCGACACGGCGACGGACGAGCCGGTTCAATCGGTCACGGTGGGCCAGCAGCCTTGGGGCGTGGCCATATCGCCCCACTAGACCGCAGCGATGATCAGGGAGACCGACGTGATGAATATTTGCCGCGGGGATGTTGCAAGTGCACTAGATAACCAGCGCGCCCCGAAGGAGCCAGCGGCATGCAGCATGTGAGGACAAGCGGAGCTGGAGAGGAGGTGGCAGCGCTCGATGTTGCCGGCATCAGCCATTCCTATGGTCCGAAGCGAGCGCTCCAGGACGTCTCATTCTCGATCGCGCCGGGAACTTTCACCGTTCTGCTCGGCCTCAATGGGGCCGGCAAGACAACTTTGTTCTCACTGATCAGCCATCTTTACGGCACCCGCCGCGGATCGATCCGCATCTTCGGCCATGACGTCAGCCGCGCTTCGGGCGAAGCGCTCAGGCGTGTGGGCATCGTATTCCAGGCACGCACGCTCGACCTCGACCTCAGCGTCCACCAGAACCTCTCCTACCATGCCTCGCTGCATGGCATTGGCGGCCACCAAGCCCGGCAGCGCATTGCCGCGCTGCTCGATACAGTCAACATGCAGGGCCGTCAGCATGACAAGGCACGCAGTCTTTCCGGCGGCCAAATGCGGCGCATCGAGATCGCGCGGGCGCTGCTCCACCGCCCTTCCCTGCTGCTGCTCGACGAGGCGACGGTCGGTCTCGACATACAGTCGCGTGCGGGCATTCTGGCCACCATCCGCAAACTCGTCGAAACCGAGGGCATCGGCGTGCTGTGGGCGACGCATCTGATTGATGAGGTCGAAGACGGCGACCATGTCGTCGTGCTGCGGCAGGGCGACCTGGTTGCCAAGGGTAAGGTGGCCGACGTCGTTGCGACGAGCGGCGCCAGTTCGATCCGCGACGCCTTTTCCAGGCTCAACCGCATCGAGACAAGCGGCATCGCGGAGATGTCGCCATGAGCGCTCCCGCAATGCCCGCAAAAGTCGCCGCCCTCACGCCGGTGAAGTTCGAACAGTTTGGGCTCCGCCACTACCTCGTTTGCCTCAAAGGGATCGTCGTGCGGGAGTGCCTGCGCTTCCTGCATCAGCGCGAGCGCTTTATATCCTCGCTGGTTCGGCCGCTCGTCTGGCTGTTCATTTTTGCCGCCGGATTCCGGCAGGTGCTCGGCGTATCGATCATCCCGCCCTACAAGACCTACGTGCTCTACGAGGTCTACATCACGCCGGGCCTGTGCGGCATGATTCTGCTGTTTTCGGGCATGCAGTCTTCGCTGTCGATGGTCTATGATCGCGAAATGGGCAACATGCGCACCCTGCTGGTCAGCCCCTTCCCGCGATGGTTTTTACTGATCTCGAAGATGCTCGCCGGTGTCGCCGTGTCAATCGCGCAGGTTTACGCGTTCCTGATCGTTGCCTGGTTCTGGGGCGTCAAAGCGCCGCCGCTTGGCTATCTCACGGTGCTGCCGGCGCTGTTCCTGTCAGGCATGATGCTGTGTGCGCTCGGCATGCTTCTGTCCTCAATGATCAAGCAGCTCGAAAACTTCGCTGGCATCATGAACTTCGTCATCTTTCCCGGCTATTTCGCTTCTCCGGCACTCTATCCCTTGTGGCGTATCCAGGAGGCTAGCCCCCTGCTCTACAAAATTTGCCTCGCCAATCCATTTACTTACGCCGTCGAACTGATCCGCTTCGCCTTCTACGGCCAGGTTGACTGGCTATCGCTGGGCGTCGTTGCCGGCTGCACGCTGCTGTTCCTTGCCGCCGCCATCATCGCCTACGACCCTTCGCGCGGCCTGATGACCCGCAAACAGGACACGGGAGGAAATGCCTGATGCCGCGAATGATCCATGTTCGCGGTCTGGCTCTGGTCGCCATGCTCGCGCCGGGCATCAACGCCATGGCAGCCAACCCCGATCCAGACTGGCCCTGCATGCAGCGCAAGGTGCCGCAACTCTCGCTCGGCCAGATCTGGAGCGGACCGGACCTTCCTTCAGCCGCGAAGGACTGGTCGAAGGACCCCACCATCTCCGCCCTGATCGAGGAAGTGTCGGCTCGCCGGATGCCGATTGCGGAAGCTCAAAAGAAGATCAGGGATTTCGCGGCCTCCTTGCCGGCCGAGCAACGTGCACCCAAAATGGCGATGATGGTGCAAGGCATGTTCGACCACCTGGACGCCGAGCGCTCGCAGGTGATCTCCGGCATTTCCCGCTACGCCCACAAGCAGCTCGAAATGGCCGCCGCGTTGCGCAAGGAAGCGTCCGAGGTCGATGCATTGCGGGCAAAGCCGGATGCAGATCCCGAAGAGATCGATCGGCGAACCGAACAGCTGAAATTCGCAACGCGAATTTTCGATGAACGCGTCCAATCACTGACCTACGTCTGTGAAGTGCCGACAATAATCGAGCAGCGGCTTTATCAATTGTCCAAGGCCGTCTCGGAAACGCTCGCCGCGAAGAAATAGAACCTCATTCGATCTTCGCGGCGGATATCATGATCCACGGCCGGGCAGCACGCGCCAGCGCTGAACGACATAACCGGGATGCGTCTCGATCCACTGGGCGACCAGCGATTGCGCCTGCATGAAGGCGGTCCCGGGATTCATCGCCAGGCCGTCCACCATCTGTTCGCGTTGTTCACAGGTCTGCGGCACAGCCGTCAGGCAGACCATCATAACGAGCGTGTAAAGCATTGCCCCTTGTCCCCATCGATCCCGAACCCCATGCCCGGGAGGTTTCCGTGATTCCGACCAGTCTGCAGCGATCGCACATACGGATCACTTACGTGTGTGAAAGGAACGTGACCCCCGCTCTTTCGCGCCGCAATATAACATAGCGCTAATCTAACGCCAACGACCGCAGGGCGTTCTGCAGAGCAATCGCGTCAGGTTGCGCCGCGCCAATGTGGTGCCGATGTTTCCAGCGTCGATGATTCCGATCTTGACGGGTGTTCGTCGATGTCATCAAACCGGGAGCCCGAGTTGCTTTCGCAGGCTTTTGTCGAATGCGGATGCGGGGACGAAACGGCGCAGGAAACTGACCTGGCGCGCCATGTTTCCAGCCGCATAGCGCCCCTTCGGAGCGGGATCGGTCGCAGCCGCCAAAACGGTCCTGGCCACCACTTCCGGCGCATCGCCTTTTTCCATCGCTTTCCGCACAGCTGCATTCATGCCAGCGCGCGCAGAGTCATAGATATCGAGCAACTGATCCGGCCTGGCGAGATTTTCTTCAAATGAGGTGCGGGTATAGGCGGGCTCCACCAACACGACGCGAATTCCGAAAGGACGCAGTTCGTGGTCGAGCGATTCGGAGTAGCCCTCAACGGCATGCTTGGTCGACGAATAAAGCGCGAAATAGGGAGCTGGAATGAACCCCTGCACCGAGCTCAAATTGACGATTCTGCCCTTGCCTTGGCGGCGCATTGTCGGCAACACCGCTTTGGTTACTCGCATAACGCCAAAGACGTTCACGTCAAACAACGACTTGGCCTGGGCCATCGAGGACTCCTCCGCGCCACCAAGCAGGCCAACGCCGGCATTGTTGACAAGCAGGTCGATGCGCCCGGTCTCGGCCAGCACGTCCTGGACAAGTTTCGCCACGGACGCCTCATCGGTCACGTCACAGGCCAGCATGGTAACGCCATCGGATCGGTCGACGACCGCGCGACGGCTGGTTCCGAACACGCGAAAGCCCGCGTTCTGCAGGGCTTTGGCCGTTGTGTGCCCGATACCGCTGGATGCCCCCGTCACCAGGGCGACGCCTAGATTGGTCTTGTTCATGGAGGTCACTTCTTTCTTCGTTTTGGATTGGCGTGGGAGAAGCACGACAGGTCGGAGCGAAAGGCGTCAATCATGAGCGCCTCCGGTACTCGCGCCGGCCAGATCATCCGTCCAGCGCCGGAACAGCGCGCTGGCATTAACGCCTCCGAAGCCGAAGCCATTGGCGATTGCGTAGCCCGTCGCCATCGGCCGGGCCCGGTTTGCGACGAAGTCGATCCCGTCGCCGGCCGGATCGGGAGCGCTCAGATTGAGGGTCGGCGGTGCCATCTGATCCCTGAGCGCCAGGATTGCGAAGATTGCTCCGAGCCCGCCGGCGGCTCCGAGCAGGTGTCCGGTCGCCGATTTCGTTGCACTGACAGCTATCGCGAAATCGCGCCCGAACACGCTCTTGATCGCTTCGATCTCACCCAGGTCGCCCACCGGCGTGGAGGTCGCATGGGCATTGAGATGACGAACCTCGCGGGGCGAAATCCCTGCTTGGGCGATTGCGATCTCCATGGCCCGGCGCGCACCGTCGCCGTCCTCTGGACCGGAGGTGACGTGATGAGCATCCGCCGTCGTGCCGTAGCCGACAAGCTCGGCCAGCGGCCTTGCGCCGCGCGCCAGCGCGTGGCTCAATTCCTCGATGACCAGCATGCCGGCTCCTTCGCCCATGACGAAGCCGTCTCGCGACTTGTCGAACGGTCGGGAGGCCTCATCAGGACGGTGATTAAAGGACGTCGAAAGAGAGCGTGCCGCGGCAAACCCACCGAGGCTGACAAGATTCATGCATGCTTCCGTCCCGCCGCACACGGCAATATCGGCCTCGTTGGCGCGGATCAGGCGAGCCGCATCGCCGATCGCCTGAATGCCTGCCGCGCACGCCGTCACGGGTGCACCGAGCGGACCTTTGAAGCCATAGCGGATCGAGACGTGGCCTGCCGCGAGGTTCACCAGGAAGGACGGCACCGTAAAAGGTGATAGACGGCGGACGCCGCGGCGGTCGACCGTGCGCACCGCCTCGGTTATGGCCGGGAACCCGCCGACGCCCGAGGCGATGATCGTGGCCGTGCGCAAGCGATCCGCTTCCGAGACGGGGACCCATCTTGCTTGGGCGAGCGCCTCTTGTGCCGCGGCCAGCGCAAAGAGAATGAACCGGTCTACCTTGCGCTGGTCCTTCGGCGGAAGGATGGCTTCCGGATCGAAACCAGCGTCCGGATCTTCTTCTGTGGAGGGCACCACCCCGCCGACCTTCGCCGGCAGGTCGCACACCACATCATCCGCAAGCCTCCGGATGCCCGAGCGGCCGGCCAGGAGACGCGACCAGGACGCTTCGACATCGGCAGCAAGGGGCGTGACCGCTCCCATGCCTGTGACAACAATCCGTCGCATCTATTTTCCTATCAATTTGGGTGCGCCGCCAGCGCTGCGCACGCCGTTCAAGCGCCGGCTGCTTCGCGAACCTGTTCTGTCGCCGCATCCAGAAATGCCTGCGCGAGGTCGGGGTCGTTGACGACGCGCGAAAGGAGCACCGCACCGACCATTGTCGAGAGAATGGCCATGGCCTTGTCGCCGGGCCGCTCGCCGTCGGCCTCGCCAACCCAACTACCAAACATCTCAAGATATGCCCTGATCCCGGCTTCGAACGACGCTCTCACGTCCACGCCCTGTCTGGCGGCATCCGAACCGAGCGCCACGATCGGGCAGCCGTCCATCCTTTCTCCGCGATGGTCCATGCTGAGGTAGAACGCGATCACCGCGCCAAGCGGATCCTCAGGTTTTGCCGTAGTCGCGGCCGACCATCGTTGGGTGGCGCTCTCCATCGCCCGCCTGGACGCCTGCGCCGCCAGGTCCTCCTTTGACGCGAACTGCTTGTAAAAAGCGCCTTGGGTCAGCCCGGCACCCTTCATCAGATCCTTAAGGCCGATGCCGTCAAAACCGCGCTCCCGAAAAAGGCGGCTTGCCACATTGATAACGGTTTCACGGTTTTCCGCAGCCTGAATGCGACTTACGCGCATCGGTAATCTCCCTTTTAGCGTGTGTTCGTAATCTATATCTTATATAGAGGGCGAACGCAATCTATCAAGAGAAGATGAGAGATGATCCGCAGAAACCCGACCGCTCCGCTCTTGGCCGCACTGAGATGGGCATGAAAACGAGACCCGCGTTGTGCTGGCGGGCGTCCTGCTCGGTGGTCTTCCCGACAGCGCCACGGATCCGACCAGCGGACAGAAAACCACTAAGGTTTCACCGGATCAAGATGTCAGAATCTACTCGGTAGAACGCGATCACCGCGCCAAGCGGATCCTCGGATTTTGCCGCGGTCGCGGCCGACCATCGGTGGTTGGCACTCTCCATCGCCCGCTTGGACGCCTGTGCCACCAAGTCCTCCTTTGATGCGATGCTTGTAAAAGGCGCCTTGGGTCAGCCCGGCACCCTTCATCAGATCCTTGAGGCCGATGCCGTCAAAGCCACGCTCCCGCGGCGGCTTGCCACGTTGATTGCGGTTTCGCGGTTTTCCGCGCCCTGTATGCGACTCACACGCATCGTCGATCTCTTTTTTTAGATTGCATTCGTAATCTATCTGCTATATAGATGGCGAATGCAATCTAAAAAAGGAGACACGAAATGATCCGCAAGATCCTGAGCGCTTCGCTCCTGACCGCGCTGTTTCTGGCGACCCCAGCGTTTGCCGAGGAAGCTACCGTCGGACGCCCAATCGAAGCCGGCAGCCTGCACAACGGACGCCTCGACATGGTGGTCTATTACGTCCCAATCGACGGCGACCTCCTGGAGGTCACCGCCACCTTCGCGCCCAAGGGCGGAGGCGATCCGCTGCGCGTCGTCATGGGCCTCGCCGACCGCGACTCCGTTGCCTTCTCCATGCCGGGCTACCGGGGCTCTCTCTACGCGTTCTCGAGGTCCGGCGAGGAGGTGACAGTCGCGACTGGGACCGACAAGCATCCGCGCGCCGACGCGCTACCGGACTGACTCGCCGCGCAGGTCGCAGCCGGCCGCTGCCGGTCGACGCAGGACACAGCATAGAGAATGAACGCATTCTATTTCGGCATGAGGCGATGGGCATGAAAAAACGACTTGTCATTGGGCTGGGCAGCGTCCTGGCCGCGGGGTTAGGGGTGGCCGCATTCGTCACGCTGCCCATTCGCACGCAGGCAACCGCAGTGGCGGATCCGAGGCAGGAAGCGCCGATCGTCAGATTGGTGACGGCGGCGCCAGTGGCTGGATCCGAACGCGGTTTCACGGGCACGATTGCCGCGCGGGTGCAGAGCAATCTTGGTTTTCGCGTACCCGGCAAGATCATCGAGCGCCTGGTGAATGTCGGTGAACGGGTCAAGGCGGGCCAACCGCTTCTGCGGATCGACGACACCGATCTGGCTCTCGCGCTCACCGCCAAGCGCAATGCGGTCGCCGCGGCACGCGCTGTGCTGGTTCAGGCGAGCGCGGACGAAAAGCGCTATGCCGTCCTGGTCAAGAAGGAATTGGCAGCAACTCCGCAGCGCTACGAGCAGGCGAAGGCCGCGTTGGACACCGCGACCGCACAACTCGCCGCCGCCGAAGCGGAAGCAAAAGTCGCGGAAAACGAAGCGGCCTATTCCGTCCTGGTGGCGGACGCGGATGGAACTGTGGTCGAAACCATCGGCGAGCCGGGACAGGTCGTCTCCGCCGGTCAGACAGTGGTTCGGATCGCCCAGGCCGGCCCTCGTGAAGCGGTGGTCGCGCTTCCCGAAACGATCCGGCCGGCGATCGGCTCTGTGGCCGAGGCCGCCGTTTATGCAGCCGATGGGCGCCATACGGCGCATCTGCGGCAGTTGTCGGATGCCGCCGATCCCCAGACCCGTACCTATGAGGCCCGCTATGTGCTCGACGGGGAGGCCGCGGCAGCACCGCTTGGCGCGACCGTGACTATCCGGATCACAAGCCAGGCGAGCCAGCCGGAAGTCCAGGTGCCGCTCGGAGCCGTGCTCGATGATGGCGGCAAGACAGGCGTTTGGGCCCTGGATCGCGCCACCTCGACCGTACACTTCCAACCTGTCGGCCTTGTTCGTGTGACAAGCGAAAGCGCCGTGGTCTCCGGGCTGAACATGGGAGATCCGGTCGTTTCGCTCGGCGCTCATCTTCTGCAGGAGGGCGCTCGCGTCAGGTCTGCTTCCGACAGCGGGAGCAACTGACGATGAACCTCAATTTTTCAGCGATCGCCGTTCGCGAACGGGCCGTCACCCTGTTCTTCATCCTCCTGCTCGTGGCGGCTGGCGCCTACGCGTTCCTTATGCTCGGGCGGGCGGAGGATCCCAACTTCACCATTAAGACCCTGACGGTCACGACGGCATGGCCGGGCGCGACGGCCCGCGAGATGCAGGACCTTGTCGCCGAGCCGTTGGAGAAGCGGCTTCAGGAGCTCACCTGGTACGATCGGGTCGAGACCACCACGCGGCCGGGCTACGCCTATATGACGGTCACGCTGAAGGACAGCACGCCGCCATCCGTCGTGCAGGAAGAGTTTTACCAAGCCCGCAAGAAGCTGGGGGATGAAGCCCGCAACCTGCCGCCCGGCGTCTACGGCCCCTTCGTCAACGACGAATATTCGGATGTGAGCTTCGCCCTTTATGCGCTGAAGGCCAGAGGCATGCCGATGCGTGAGCTGGCCAGGCAGGCCGAGGCAATTCGACAGGACCTCCTGCACGTGCCCGGCGTCAAGAAGATCAACATCCTCGGTGAGCGCCCCGAACAGATATTCGTCGAGTTCTCCTATGCCAAGCTGGCAACGCTGGGCGTGTCCGCACAGGATATCATCGTCGCATTGCAGCGGCAGAACACCGTCACACCGGCGGGCTCGATCGATACTCAGGGGCCGCAGGTCTTCATCAGGCTCAACGGCGCTTATGACAGTGTCCAGGCTATCGCCGACACGCCGATCGTTGCCGGGGGGCGGACGCTGAAGCTTTCCGACGTTGCCGAGGTCCGCCGCGGCTACGAGGACCCTCCCACCTATCTCATCCGACGCCAGGGCGAGCCCACCATCATGCTCGCGGCCGTTATGCACGAGGGTTGGGACGGTCGCGCGCTCGGCAAGGCGCTGGAGGACCGGACGGCGGCCATCGCACGAACATTGCCGCTTGGGATAACGCTCGACAAGGTGTCCGACCAGGCCGTCAACATCACCTCGGCGGTCGACGAGTTCATGTTGAAGTTCGCGATGGCGCTCGGTGTCGTGCTGCTGATCAGCCTGCTCAGCATGGGCTGGCGCGTCGGCATCGTCGTGGCGGCCGCCGTCCCGCTGACGCTTGCCGCCGTGTTCCTCATCATGCTGGAGACCGGCCGGTTCTTCGATCGCATCACGCTCGGCGCCCTCATCCTGGCGCTCGGTCTTCTCGTGGACGACGCCATCATCGCCATCGAGGTGATGGTGGTGAAGATGGAAGAGGGCATGGATCGCATCAAGGCGGCGGCCTATGCCTGGAGCCATACCGCGGCGCCGATGCTGTCGGGAACGCTCGTGACGATAGCTGGGTTCCTGCCCGTGGGGTTCGCACGCTCGACGGCCGGCGAGTACGCCGGCAATATCTTCTGGGTCGTAGGGTTCGCTCTCATCGTCTCCTGGATCGTCGCCGTGGTTTTCACGCCCTACCTTGGCGTCAAGATGCTGCCCGCGATCAAACCGGTCGAAGGCGGCGTTCACGCCATATACGACACACCGAACTATCGGCGCCTTCGCCGGCTCATCATCTTTGCCGTGCGCCACAAGTTCGTAACCTGCGGTGTCGTCGGCATCTTTTTCGCACTTTCGGTTGTCGGCATGGGCAGCCTGAAACAGCAGTTCTTCCCGACATCCGATCGCCCCGAAGTGCTGGTCGAGGTTCGTCTGCCGGAAGGCACCAGCATCGAGACGACGACCGCCACAGTGGAGAAGCTGGAGCACTGGCTGGACGGCCAGCCCGAAGCCAAGATCGTGACGAGCTACGTCGGTCAGGGCGCTCCGCGCTTCTTCTTCGCGATGGCACCGGAACTGCCTGATCCTGCCTTTGCCAAGATCGTCGTGCTGACACCGGACGCGGAGGCGCGCGAGGCGCTGAAGCACCGGCTCCGGGAGGCGGTATCGCAGGGGCTCGCGCCGGAAGCCGATGTCCGCGTCACGCAGCTTGTGTTCGGACCCTATACGCCGTTCCCTGTCGAGTTCCGGGTCACGGGGCCTGATCCCGCGCAACTCTATAGCATTTCCGAGAAGGCCCTCGATATCATGCGGGGCGTCCCGGACGTGCGGCAGGCCAACCGCGACTGGGGCAACCGCACGCCCGTACTGCGCTTCATCCCTGACCAGGATCGACTGAACCTCATCGGCCTCTCGCCGGCGGAAGTAGGCCAGCAGCTCCAGTTCCTCCTCACCGGCATCCCTGTCACGCAGGTCCGCGAGGACATTCGCAATGTCCCCATCGTGGCGCGCAGCGCTGGGGCTGAGCGGCTGGATCCGGCGCGTCTGGCGGATTTCTCGCTGATGAGCCGGGACGGCCGCCAGATTCCGCTCGACCAGATCGGTCATTCGGAGATCCGTCTTGAAGAGCCGATCCTGAAGCGCCGCGACCGGACGCCCGTCGTCACGATCCGGTCGGATATCAACGAAGCGACTCAGCCTCCGGAGGTCTCAAAGCAGATCATGAAAGCCCTTCAGCCGCTGATCGCGTCCCTTCCGGCCGGCTATAACATTGAAATGGGGGGATCGATCGAGGAGGCTGAGAAGGCCAACACTGCTTTGGGCAAGATCTTCCCGGCCATGATCGCCGCCATGCTGATCGTCATCATGCTGCAGGTACGATCCTTCTCGACGATGGCCATGGTCGTGCTGACCGCACCGCTTGGGCTCGTCGGCGTCGTGCCGATGTTGCTCACCTTCAACCAGCCCTTCGGGTTCAACGCCATTCTGGGCCTGATAGGGCTGGCCGGCATCCTGATGCGCAACACCCTGATCCTGACCGAACAAATCAAGGAGAACCGTGCTGCCGGCCTTGACGACTATCACGCCGTCATTGAGGCCACCGTGCAACGCACGAGGCCGGTGATCCTGACGGCGCTTGCCGCCGTGCTGGCTTTCATCCCCCTTACGCACTCCGTGTTCTGGGGATCGATGGCCTATACGCTGATCGGCGGCACGGCGGCCGGCACGGTGCTGATCCTGCTCTTCCTTCCCGCTCTCTATGCCGCGTGGTTCCGGATCAAGCCGACCGCAGATGTGGCCCATGAGGTTTCGACCGAGGAACCGGAATTGCAAACAGCGATGGCTGCCGAATAGGGCACTGTTGTCGGAAAAGACGGTTCAAGTTCTCGCCCGCCGGTTTTGCCTGAACATATGCAGGGCCAGCCGGACGATCTTGCCGCTTACGAATGATCGCCCAGGGCGAGCCCGGCAGATCCGTTTCATCAGTCCTGGAGACATCCATGAATCGTCCGCTCCGAATGCGAACTGATCCCGACGAGGTGCGCGCGCGCATCCTGGAGGTGGCGGAGGGGCAATTTCGCCGCATCGGCTACAACAAAACGTCGGTGGCCGACATCGCCTCCGAACTCAGCATGAGCACGGCAAACATCTACCGCTTCTTCCCCTCAAGGGACGCAATCAAAGAATCCATCTGCGGGAAAGCTTTGAACGAGGTGGCTGACATCGCCCTCGCAATCGCGCGCACGAACGCGTCGGCCGGGGAGAAATTGGGTCGGCTACTGACCGCCGTTCACCATCACAAGAAGATGACGCTGGTCAAGGAAAGGCGCATGCACGACCTGATTGTCGCCGCCATGCAGGAGAACTGGGCGACCATCAAGGCGCATATCGAGCACGTGGTAACTACCTTAGGGGTCATTATCCGCGAGGGCATCGAATCGGGCGAATTCAATGTCGACGATTCCGCTACGGCGGCGCGTGCCGTCCACACCGCGTTCACGCCGTTCCTCCATCCGATCCTGATCGAGCACTGCGTCCAATACGGCGAAGACACCGAAGCGGGCCTGCGCGAGCAGATCCGATTCATCCTGAAAGCTCTCGGCAAGTCGGATTGACCAGCCTGCCGTATGCAGGATCAAGCCGCCGCTGATGACATCCACGAGGACTCGACGGAGGAACTTGACACACGAACAGCAACAGTTGCCGAACCATGTGCCGGAAGAGGTGCAAAGCCGTCCCTTGTCCGAGATAGCTCTCCAAAGGCAGCCATTTCGGGCGATGCCCGCTGACCAGCCGGATGCGGACCTTGCAGCCCGCCTTCCGACGGTCGGCTTAGGGGTCGACTCCGGCCGCTCGGCCTTGATCGCTTTAGCGACCGCTCATGGCGCAGCTAAGCCATACGGACAAGCGGTTGCGTCGCTCCATTCGGACTTCCATCCTAAATGATTCGAGCCTTAGGGGTTAGTCGAGTCGAAGCTGCCGCTCAGCGCCACCGCTGTTCTCCTGTATTTGCAAGCCACGTCCCTACTACGACCGAAACTTGTTGAACTAGGCTAACTCGCGCGACCTCTACTGTTCGGTTCCTCGTGCGGATAGAGCTTGCCGAACAGGGGCAGGTACATCGCGCCCTTGCGCATCAGAAAATCGTGGAAGGTCGCCATCGCCGGCGAGATCGCGTGATCGCTGCGCATCACCGAAAACCATTGCCGGCGGATCGGCATGCCGACGACGTCGAGGATGACCAGCCGGCCGGCTTCGGTTTCGGCAGCGATGGTGTGGGCAGAGATGAACGCGATGCCGAGCCCGGCCATCACCGCCTGCTTGATGGTCTCGTTCGAGTCCATCTCGACGCCGAGATCGTCGATGCGGCCGGGCACGTCGCTCAGGAATATTTCCAGTGAGATGCGCGTGCCGGAGCCGGGCTCGCGAATGAGGAAATGCTCCTCGGCGATCCGCTCCTTGGAAATGTCGCGTGCCGACGCCAGCGGGTGGTCGGGCGGTGCGATGATGACCAGCGGGTGATCGCCGAAGACCGAAGCACGCACCGGGACTTCCTTGGCCGGGCGTCCCATCAGCGCGATATCGATGTCGTGGTTCTTCAGATTGTCGATCGTCTCGGCGCGGTTGCCGATGGCAAGGCGCATGTCGATATCGGGATGTTCCTTCATGAAGGCGGCCATCAGCCGCGGCGCGAAATATTTGGCCGTGGAAACGACGCCGAGCCGCAAGCTGCCGGCGCGCACGCCCTTGATCGCATCCATCTTGTCTTCGAGCAGACGAAGCCGCTCCTCGATGGCCTGTGCCGTCTCGACGAAGGCCAGACCTGCGGCAGTGGGACGCATGCCGTCCGACGTCCGGTCGAACAGGGCCAGCTGGAACTCTTCCTCAACTTGCCGCAACTGAATCGTCACCGCTGGAGGAGACAGGCCTAACACTTTGGCCGCGCTGACGATTTTTCCGTGGCTGATGATTGCCTGAACGGTCTTGAACTGCTTGAGCGTGAGGTTTCTCATAGGGCATACTAAAATTTTTTTATTACCTGAGTAAAGTTATTGAATTTTACTTATCCAGCGTCGTTTGTTCTCCTTTCCCAATCCGGCCGACCCGAGGAGAGGCGGCTGGATCGGGAGGTTACGATGCCAGCGGCAACGCTCGACGCTTTTCTGAACTCCTATCTTGGCGAGCCGGACGAACTGCGCTCCGCCGTCGTAGCGACCATCCGTCAGCTGACGCAGGCGGCCACCACAATCCGCAACACCATCAATCAAGGGGTGCTCGGCACGGCCTTTGCGGGAACCCGCAGCGCCAATGCTGACGGCGACATCCAGAAGGATCTCGATGTCTTCGCCGATGATATCTTCCTCGACGCCATGCGCCACGCTCCGGTCGCGCTCTACGCTTCCGAGGAACTGGAGCAGCCGGTGCTGCTCGACAGGCAAGCGCCTCTTGCCATCGCCATCGACCCGCTCGATGGTTCTTCCAACATCGACACCAACGTGTCGATCGGAACGGTCTTCTCGCTTCTCCCTGCAACTGGCGCGCCGGATGGGAATCCGGCCGCCTCGTTTTTGCAGGCAGGGGTGAACCAGCTGGGCGCCGGTTTCTTCATCTACGGCCCGCAGCTGGCGCTGGTTCTGTCGCTCGGCAGCGGCACCCATGTCTTCGTTCACTCGACCAGGCTCGGCACCTTCGTCCAGGCCTACGAGAGCCGGATCATCCCGCAGCGAACCCAGGAGTTCGCCATCAACGCCGCCAACTACCGGCATTGGGACGAGGCGGTGCGGCTCTACATCGATGACTGCCTTGAAGGCACCGAAGGCCCACGTGAGAAGGACTTCAACATGCGCTGGATCGCCTCCCTGGTTGCGGACTGCTACCGCATATTGATGCGCGGCGGCGTATTCCTGTATCCAGGCGACAAGCGCAAGGGCTACAGGCAGGGGCGACTTCGCCTCGTCTATGAGGCAAACCCGATCGCCTATCTCGTCGAACAGGCGGGCGGTGCGGCCACCGACACGATGACCCGCATCCTCGAAATCGAACCCGAGAGCCTGCACCAGCGCGTGCCCATGGTTTTCGGATCGGCGCGGGAAGTCGCGCGCATCACCCGCTACCACACCGAGCCGAGTGCCATCGGCGAGCGCGCGCCGCTGTTCAGCCGCCGCGGCCTTTTCAGGGCCTGAAGACCATGTCGGCAAAGCACCCCATCATTACCATCACCGGGTCGTCGGGCGCAGGCACCACCTCTGTCAAGCGCATCTTCGAACTGATCTTCCGGCGCGAGAACATCGGGGCCGCCTTCATCGAAGGCGATGCTTTCCATCGCTACGACCGCGCCACGATGAAGGCGAAGGTGGCCGAGGAGGAAAAGGCGGGCAATCCGAACTTCACCCACTTCCATGCCGAGGCCAATGAACTGGCAATCCTCGAAGAGGTATTCGAGCAATATGGCCGCCGGGGAACCGGAAAGACCCGCACCTACATCCATGATGAGGATGAGGAGAAGCAGTACGGCACGCCGCCGGGACATTTCACCGAATGGCGCGAATTTCCGCCGAGCGACCTGCTCTTCTATGAGGGCCTGCATGGCTGCGTCGTCACCGACAAGATCAACCTGGCCAGGCACGCGGATCTCAAGATCGGCGTGGTGCCGGTCATAAATCTCGAATGGATCCAGAAGATCCATCGCGACCGCGCAACGCGCGGCTATTCCACCGAGGCGGTGATGGACGTCATCCTGCGCCGTATGCCTGACTATGTCCGCTACATCGTCCCGCAGTTTTCGCAGACCGCCATCAACTTCCAGCGCGTGCCGATCGTCGACACGTCCAATCCATTCATCGCGCGCTGGATTCCGACGCCTGACGAATCGATGCTGGTTATCCGCTTCGCCAATCCCCGCGGCATCGATTTCCCCTACCTGCTTTCGATGATCCACGACTCGTTCATGTCGCGGCCGAATTCCATAGTGGTGCCCGGCAACAAGCTCGACCTTGCCATGCAGCTGATCCTGACGCCGCTCATCCTGCAATTGATCGAACGCAAGAACCGTGTGTCGTGAGGAGGACGCCATGAACAGCCAGGCAGCAGCACTGAAGCCCGTCGCCGCCGTCTCGGAGCGCGACATGGCCAACGCCATTCGCGCACTGGCGATGGACAGCGTCCAAAAGGCCAATTCCGGTCATCCGGGCATGCCGATGGGCATGGCCGATGTCGCGACGGTGCTGTTCAGCCGCTTCATCAACATCGATCCGTCGGCGCCCAACTGGCCCGATCGTGACCGCTTCGTGCTCTCAGCCGGGCACGGCTCCATGCTGCAGTATGCGCTGCATTACCTGCTAGGCTTTGAAGACATGCCTATCGAAGAATTGCAGCGGTTTCGCCAGCTGGGCAGCCGCACCGCCGGACATCCGGAATATGGCCATGCGCTTGGCATCGAGACGACGACCGGCCCGCTTGGACAAGGCATTTCGACCGCTGTCGGCATGGCGCTGGCGGAGCGCATGCTGGCGGCCCGCCACGGCGCCGATCTCGTCGACCATTTCACCTACGCAATCGCCGGCGACGGCTGCCTGCAGGAAGGCATCAGCCACGAGGCGATCGATCTTGCCGGTCACCTGAAGCTCTCCCGGCTGATCGTCTTTTGGGACGACAATGCGATCTCGATCGACGGGCCCACTTCCCTGTCGACATCGATGGACCAGCCGGCGCGGTTCAAAGCCGCTGGATGGCATGTCCAGTCGGTGAACGGCCACGACACGGAAGCCGTTGCGGCGGCAATCGAAGCGGCGCAGCAATCGGACCAGCCGTCTCTGATCGCCTGCCGCACGGTGATCGGCAAGGGCGCCCCAAATTTGGGTGGTTCGGAAAAGACGCATGGCGCGCCGCTGGGCGATGCGGAGATCGCCGCGACGCGCGAAAACATCGGCTGGGCCTTCGCGCCGTTCGAGGTGCCGGACGATATCCTTTTCGCCTGGCGCGAGGTTGCCGCCCGCGGTCAAGCGGCACGCCGCGCCTGGGAGCAGCGGCTTGCCGCCTCACCACGGCGGCAGGCCTTCGAGAGCGCGGTCGCCGGCGTCCTGCCCGACGCGGTCTTCGAAGCACTCGACGCTTTCCGCAAGGAGCATGTCGGGAAGGCGACCAAGGTTGCAACGCGAAAAGCCTCGGAAATGGCACTCGCTGCGATCAATGGCGCAACCGAACTGACCGTCGGCGGCTCCGCCGATCTGACGCATTCGAACCTGACGATCACCAAGGGTATGAGCCGCATCGCGCCGGGCGACTACGCAGGCCGCTACATCCACTATGGAATCCGCGAGCACGGCATGGCCGCAGCCATGAACGGCATCGCACTGCATGGCGGCTTCGTGCCTTATGGCGGCACGTTCCTGTGCTTCGCCGACTATGCGCGTGGCGCGATGCGGCTCTCGGCGCTCATGGGCCAGCGTGTCATCTATGTGATGACGCATGATTCCATCGGTCTCGGCGAGGACGGCCCGACCCACCAGCCGGTCGAGCACCTGGCGATGCTGCGGGCGACGCCAAACCTCAACGTCTTCCGCCCGGCCGACATCATCGAAACGGCGGAGTGCTGGGAACTGGCGCTGAGAAGCGAGAAGCGGCCGACCGTTCTGGTGCTCTCGCGCCAGAACCTGCCGATGCTGCGCCAAGCACCTAGCGACGAGCCACACAGCGACGAGAACCGGTCGAGCCGGGGCGCCTACATCCTGCGCGAGCCAGTCGGGCAACGCGCGGTGACGCTGATCGCCACCGGCTCGGAGGTCGAGATCGCGGTTGCCGCCGCCGAACGGCTGGAGACCGGGCACGGCGTCGCCGCCGCGGTTGTCTCGATGCCGTGCTGGGAGCTTTTCGAGCAGCAGGACGCCGGCACCCGCAAGGCCGTCCTCGGCTCGGCGCCCCGCATTGCCATCGAAGCCGCAGCACGGCTCGGCTGGGACCGCTGGATCGGCGACACCGGCACTTTCGTCGGCATGGCCGGTTTCGGCGCCAGCGCCCCTGCCCCGGATCTCTACCGGCATTTCGACATCACGCCCGAAGCCGTCGCGGCAGCGGCGCTGAAGCTCATCATCTAGGAGAAACCGACAATGGCCCGCATCACCCTTCGCCAGCTTCTCGACCATGCCGCCGAGCACGGCTACGGGGTGCCGGCATTCAACATCAACAACATGGAACAGGGCCTCGCTATCATGGAGGCCGCCAGGGCCTGCGATGCGCCGGTTATCATCCAGGCCTCACGCGGCGCCCGTTCCTATGCCAATGACATCATGCTGGCCAAAATGATGGAGGCGTTGACCGAAATCCATCCGGCCATTCCGCTCTGCATCCATCAGGATCACGGCAACAACGAAGCCACCTGCCTGTCGGCGATCCGCCACGGCTTCACCTCGGTGATGATGGACGGATCGCTGATGGCGGATGCCAAGACACCGGCGAGCTACGATTACAACGTCGCCATCACCGAACGTGTCGCACGCATGGCGCATTGGGTCGGCGCTTCGGTCGAAGGCGAGCTCGGCGTGCTCGGCTCGCTGGAGACCGGCCAGGGCGAGGCCGAGGACGGGCACGGCGCCGAAGGTGCGCTTTCCCATGACCAGCTTTTGACCGATCCCGATCAGGCGGTCGACTTCGTCACCGCCACCCGGGTCGACGCGCTGGCGATCGCCTGCGGTACCTCGCACGGCGCCTATAAATTCAGCCGCAAGCCTGACGGCGGCATCCTGGCCATGCAGGTGATCGAGGCGATTCACGAAAAGCTGCCCAACACGCATCTGGTCATGCACGGGTCTTCCTCCGTGCCGCAGGAACTGCAGGACATCATCAACAACTATGGCGGCGAGATGCCGCAGACCTTTGGCGTCCCGGTCGAGGAAATCGAGCGCGGCATCCGCTACGGCGTGCGCAAGGTCAACATCGACACCGATTGCCGAATGGCCATGGCCGGGCAGTTCCGCCGCGTTGCGACGGAGGACCCGCGCGAATTCGATCCGCGTAAATTCCTGAAACCCGCCATGGACGCGCTGCGCGACCTTTGCCGCGATCGCTTCGAACGCTTCGGCACCGCAGGCCACGCGTCGAAGATCAGGGTGATCGCCATGGATGAGATGGCGAAACGTTACGCCGCAGGAAAGCTCGACCCCCAAATCGCAACCGCGAAAGCCGCCTGAGCGGCAAACAGGAGACCTGCCATGAACAAGATCGACATGCCCTCAGCAGGCACGCTCAAGGAAGGCAAGGAACGCTACAGGTCGGGCGTCATCCCCTACAAGAAGATGGGCTACTGGGAGCCGGACTACCGGCCCAAGGAGACCGACCTGATCGCCATGTTTCGGATCACGCCGCAGCCCGGCGTCGACCACGAGGAGGCGGCCGCCGCCATCGCCGGTGAATCCTCTACCGCGACATGGACCGTGGTGTGGACCGACAGGCTGACCGCCTGCGAGCTCTACCGCGCCAAGGCATTCAAATCCGAGCCGGTGCCGAACACAGGTCCAGGCACCAGGATCGAGCAACAGTACTTCGCCTATATCGCCTACGACCTCGACCTGTTCGAGCCCGGCTCCATCGCCAACCTGACTGCATCGATCATCGGCAACGTGTTCGGCTTCAAGGCCGTCAAGGCCCTGCGGCTCGAGGACATGCGCATCCCGGTGGCTTACCTCAAGACCTTCCAGGGCCCGGCGACCGGCATCGTGGTGGAACGCGAGCGGCTCGACAAGTTCGGCCGGCCGCTGCTCGGCGCGACGACGAAGCCGAAGCTTGGCCTGTCCGGCCGCAACTACGGCCGCGTCGTCTACGAGGCGCTGAAGGGTGGCCTCGACTTCGTCAAGGACGACGAGAACATCAACTCACAGCCCTTCATGCATTGGCGCGACCGCTTCCTCTACTGCATGGAGGCTGTGAACAAGGCGTCGGCCGCCACCGGCGAAGTCAAGGGCCATTATCTCAACGTCACCGCCGGCACGATGGAGGACATGTACGAGCGCGCCGAATTTGCAAAACAGCTTGGCTCCTGCATCGTCATGATCGACCTCGTCATTGGCTACACGGCGATCCAGTCGATGGCCAAGTGGGCACGCCGCAACGACATGATCCTGCACCTCCACCGGGCCGGCAACTCGACCTATTCGCGCCAGAAGAACCACGGCATGAATTTTCGCGTCATCTGCAAATGGATGCGGATGGCCGGCGTCGATCACATCCATGCCGGCACGGTGGTCGGCAAGCTGGAAGGCGACCCGCTTATGATCAAGGGGTTTTATGACACGCTGCGCGAGGAGCGCACGCCGCAGAACCTCGAAACCGGGCTGTTCTTCGATCAGGACTGGGCCTCGCTCAACAAGGTGATGCCCGTCGCCTCCGGCGGCATCCATGCCGGCCAGATGCACCAGTTGATCCATTATCTCGGCGAGGACGTCATCCTGCAGTTCGGCGGCGGCACGATCGGCCATCCGGACGGCATCCAGGCCGGCGCGACGGCCAATCGCGTCGCGTTGGAGGCGATGATCCTCGCCCGCAACGAGGGCCGCGACTATCTGCGCGAAGGGACCAAAATCCTCGAACAGGCGGCCAGATGGTGCACGCCGCTCAAGGCGGCCCTGGAGACGTGGAAGGACGTCACCTTCAACTACGAATCGACCGACACGGCCGACTTTGTGCCAACCGCAACGCCGAGCTTCTAGACGAAAGGAACCGTCGCCATGATGACCAATCCCGGAAACAAGGTCACGCAGGGACAGTTTTCGTTCCTGCCCGAGCTAACCGATGAGCAGATTTCGGCGCAGATCAAATACGCACTGAAAAACCACTGGGCGGTCAGCGTCGAGTACACGGACGATCCACATCCGCGAAACACCTATTGGGAAATGTACGGCAACCCGATGTTCGACCTGAGGGACCCGGCGGGCATCCTGCTTGAAGTCGACAATTGCCGGAAAGCTATGCCCAACATGTATGTCCGCGTCACCGCCTTCGATTCGACCAAGGGCTGGGAAGCACCGCGCATGTCATTCATCGTCAACCGGCCACCCAATGAACCCGGGTTCCGGCTGCTGCGCCAAGAGCGTGACGGCCGCAGTCAGGGCTATTCGATCGTGCCTTATGCGACCGACAGGCCCGAAGGCGAACGGAGCTAGGCGAACCATGCTGGACGCGATAGCTAAGAGCGCTGCCGCGCAGGGCGAATCGGTTGATCTACAGGCCGAGTTCGAGGCGTCCAACATCGACGAGGTGATGGACAGGCTCGACCGCGAACTCGTCGGCCTGAAGCCCGTCAAGACCCGCATCCGCGAGATCGCGGCGCTGCTTCTGGTCGACCGGCTTCGCCGCAAGTTCGGGCTGACCTCGGGCGCGCCGACGCTGCACATGAACTTTACGGGGAATCCCGGTACCGGAAAGACCACCGTGGCGCTCAGAATGGCCGAAATCCTGCATCGTCTCGGCTATGTCCGCGAAGGCCACATGGTCGCGGTGACGCGCGACGATCTCGTCGGCCAGTATGTGGGCCACACCGCGCCCAAAACCCGCGAAGTGATCAAGCGCGCCATGGGCGGGGTGCTTTTCATCGACGAGGCCTACTATCTCTACAAGCCCGAGAACGAACGCGACTACGGCCAGGAATCGATCGAAATCCTGCTGCAATGCATGGAAAACAACCGTGACGATCTGGTTGTGATTCTTGCCGGCTACAAGGACAAGATGGACCGCTTCTTCGACAGCAATCCCGGCATGCGCTCGCGCATCGCCCATCACCTCGATTTTCCGGACTACGGCGTCAGCGAACTCAAATCAATCGCCGAGATCATGCTGGCGGAACAGAATTACCGCCTCAGCGAAGCGGCGGCCAAGGCGCTCGAAGAGTATCTCCCGATCCGCATGCGGCTGCCGCATTTCTCCAACGCCCGCTCCGTTCGCAATAGCCTCGACCGGGCGCGGCTTCGCCAGGCCGGCCGGCTTTTCGCATCGCGCGACCGGGCGTTGACGAAAATCGATCTTATCACCATCGAGGAATCCGATATTCGCGGCAGCCGCGTGTTCGCGGAAGGTAAGCTCGAAGGCGAACCGGAGACGAAGGCGCGCTGACAAGATGACGGCGGTTGGTGTGCAGCGACCGGAAACGGACGACAGAATGGGAGCCGACGACCATGGATAGCAAGACAATCATCGCGCCCTCGGTGCTTTCCGCGGACTTCTCGCGGCTCGGCGACGAGGTCGAAGCGGTCGTCCGGGCGGGTGCCGACTGGATCCATCTCGACGTGATGGATGGCCATTTCGTGCCCAACATCACCTTCGGTCCGCCGGTGGTCAAGGCGATCCGCAATCGAACGGACAAGGTCTTCGACTGCCACCTGATGATCGCGCCGGCCGACGCCTATCTCGGCGCCTTCGCCGATGCCGGCTGCGACATCATCACGGTGCATGCCGAGGCCGGACCGCATCTCGACCGTTCGCTGCAGGCAATCAGGAATCTCGGCAAGAAGGCCGGCGTGTCGCTGAACCCGTCAACGCCGGAAAGCGTCATCGAATATGTACTTGACCGGCTCGATCTGGTGCTTCTGATGACGGTCAATCCGGGCTTCGGCGGCCAGGCCTTCATCGCGGCGGTCGTCGACAAGGTCAGGCGGGTCAAGGCGCTGGTCGGCCATCGTCCGATCGACATAGAGATCGACGGCGGCGTCACGCCCGAAACCGCTCCGCTGGTCACCGCGGCCGGCGCCAATGTGCTGGTCGCCGGCTCGGCCATCTTTAAGGGCGGCACCGAGGCGGCTTATCGCGCCAATATCGGCGCCATCAGGCAGGCGGCCGACGGGGCGATCCGGAAAGCGGCGTAAACCGTTTCTTCGGAGGGCAAACATTCATCGAGGAAAACTTGGCGGCAATCCCACCTGTCTGCGATTTCGGCTGGCGAGCCATCGACGCCGTTTTGCCAGGCGTCGACGGCACATCGCATTCGATCTTAAGCCACGCCGGCCCGAACGGGCTGGTGGTGGCCTTCATCTGCAACCACTGTCCCTATGTGAAGGCGGTGATTTCACGCATGGTGCGCGACGCCAATGACCTCAAGGCCGAAGGCATCGGCTTTGTCGCGATCAACTCCAACGATAGCGACGCCTATCCAGATGATTCCTTCGACAACATGAAGCTCTTCGCCAGGACGAACGGCCTCACTTTCCCCTATCTCCACGACGAGCACCAGACGGTGGCGCGTGCCTACGGAGCCGTTTGCACCCCGGATTTCTTCGGGCTCAACAGCGAGTTGACGCTGCAATACCGCGGCCGGCTGGACGCGTCGCGACGCGACGCCGTATCGCCCAGGCTGAGGCGCGACCTGTTCGAGGCGATGAAGCAGGTTGCCCGAACCGGCGACGGGCCGCTTGACCAGATCGCTTCGATCGGCTGTTCGATCAAGTGGAAGGATGCTGCATGAACGTCGGCGCAGGCAGGCCGTTTCGCTCGCCCAAGGTGATCCTGTTCGATCTCGACGGCACACTGGTCGATTCGGCGCCTGATATAACGGCCGCCGTCAACGAATTGCTGGCCGGCCACGATCTGCCGCCGCTGCGGCTGGATCAGGTCAAGGCCATGATCGGCGGCGGCATCAGGAAACTGGTCGAACGAGCCTTCGCGGCTTCCGGCACGCCGCTCCTCGGCAGCGCGCTCGATGAGGCCAACCGCGTCATGGCGCCGATCTATCGCAGGCATCTGACCGGCCGCACGAGGCTGATGCCTGGCGTCAGGGAGGTTCTCACGCACTTGCATTTGAGCGGAATAGCCATGGCCGTGGTGACCAACAAGCCGCAGCTGGCGGCGCGCGAAATCCTGCTGCATTTTCGGCTGACGGAATATCTCGGCGCGATCGTCGGCGGAGACGCGGTGACATCATTGAAACCGGCGCCAGACGCGCTGTTGCTGGCGCTCGACCTGCTTCAGGTCGAACCTCGTGACACGCTGATGGTCGGAGACAGCAGCGCCGACGTGGCCGCCGCCCGCGCCGCCGGCATGGCAGTCATTCTGCTGCGTGGCGGATACAGCCAAATTCCCGTTGAAGAGCTTGGCGCCGACCTCGTTTGCGACAGCCTGTTCGATCTGCCGTCCGCGATGCAGAGGCTGCAAGACGCTGCGTGACCCCATGCGCAAAGCCGAGCCAACGCCGAGCGCAGTCCAACGGCCGGCAGTACCGCGTTATTTTGAGAATTGTTTCAGATAAGCAATGACGTTGGCGATGTCCTCGTCCTTCTTGAGGCCGACAAACGCCATCTTGGTTCCTTTGACCATCGCCCTGGGATCGCGAAGATAGGTCGTCAGCGTGGCCTCATCCCATTTGACGCCGGACTTGCCGGCCTCGGTCATGGCCTTGGAATAGCTGAACCCCGGATGCGTCCCGGCCGTTCGGCCGATAACGCCGTTCAAGGACGGACCGACCTTGTTCTGGTCCTTGTCTGCGACGTGGCAGACCTTGCATTTGGCAAACACCTTCTCACCCGCCGCGGCATCCTGTGCCTGAGACTGGGTAGTGACAAAGGTGGCGACGGACACGGCGGCGAAAAATGCGACTGCGCGCATGGCATTTCCTCATTGATCGTGTGAGTGCCCGGGACACTTTACGCGTGTCGATGCCTTGATCGCCGGCATTCGTTTTAAAGCGGGAGAGCGAACCATTCGTCCTTCCTCCCCGGACTGGCAGGACCTGCACGCCTCGAAAAGCTAGACTGCCGATGAAGGAAGTCAATCGTACAAAGGTCCTGTTTCGTTTCCCGACTGCGCGACGGGAAGTGTGTAGCGACACGCGGTCCACATCATTGACGCCTGTTGGCCGAACGCGTAGCCTCACTCCAACCGGTTTGCTGTTTGGGCACCTTCAGGAATCCGCGCAACTCCAAAGCACGAACTCTGGAGAGTTCGCCGCGCAGGCGACGATAAGTGCCAAATGGACATGGTCGATCTCGTATTAACGGTGTGCCTTAGCGCCAATCCGGGCAATTGCCGAGATGAACATCTCTATTTCGAGAGCCGCGGCTCTCTGTTCCAATGCATGTTCCTGGCGCCCGCCGAGATCGCAAAATGGTCTCAGGAACATCCGAGTCTCAAGGTCGTGCGCTGGAAATGTGCCGTTCCGAGCAAGGAACGAGCGATTTGATCGACATTCCTGGTTCGTCGACGACCCTGAAAGAGGAGACGCCATGATGATTTCGCGGCGCACGACGCTGCGCTTGGCGGCTCTGGGGGCCATCCTCGCCTCAAAGCCGGCTGCCGTCTTTGCGGCCGCCAAGGTCCGAATTGGTGTCCTGAAGTTCGGCACCGTGAGCTGGGAACTCGATACGCTGAAACGCCACAAGCTCGACGAGGCCAACAGGATCGATCTGGAGATTGTCTACTTCGCCGGGGAGGATGCGACCAACGTCGCGCTGCTGGCCGGCGCGATCGACATGATCGTGACCGACTGGCTGTGGGTCTCGCGCCAGCGCTCCGAGGGCGGCGACCTTACATTGGCCCCTTATTCGACCGCCGTGGGGGCAATCATGGTGAACCAGGAATCGCCGATCCGGACGCTCGCCGACCTCAAGGGAAAGAAAATCGGTGTCGCCGGCGGCCCGCTCGACAAGAGCTGGCTACTGGTCCAGGCGCTGGCCAGACGCGACCACGGCCTCGACCTGCCGACAGCCTGTGACGTCGTCTTTGGCGCGCCGCCGCTGATTTCTGAAAAGGCGATGCAAGGCGAACTCGATGCCGTGCTCAATTTCTGGCATTTCTGCGCCCGGCTCGAGGCCAATGGCTTTCGTCGGTTGATCGGTGCGGATGACGCGACGAAAGCGCTTGGTGCCTCGGGCCCCGTGTCGGCACTCGGCTACGTCTTCCACAACCACTGGGCGAGCGACAATCTGGACGCCGCCCGGGGCTTCGTGAAGGCATCCAAGCAGGCCAAGGACTTGCTGGCCAAATCCGATGATGAATGGCTGCGCCTGGCGCCGCTCATTCGCGCAGAAGGCAAGGAGCTGGAAAAACTGCGCGACCGCTATCGCCAGGGCATCCCAAGACGGCCGGTCGCCGAAGAAGCGGCCGATGCGGGCAAACTCTATCGCGTGCTGGCCGCGATAGGCGGCGAGAAGCTGGTTGGCAGGGCGCCCGAGATGGCGCCCGGCACGTTCTGGGCGGAACTCGCGAAATGACCGCAACGGAAGACAAGTCGCGTCGATCCGGCTTTGCGACGGCGCTGACGCCAGCGCTGACGGTAACGGTTTCCCTGCTGGGACTTTGCCTGCTGTGGAGCCTCGCGGCCAATCTGTGGCAAAGCCGCGCTTTGCCCTCACCAGGGCAGGTCTGGCAGGTGCTGCTCAGGGAAGCGGCGAGCGGCGACCTTTTTTATCACCTTGGCGCGACGCTCGGACGGGTTGCTGCGGCGTACGTCGTCGCAATGATTATCGGCTCGGTCATTGGCGTCGTCCTCGGCAGCCACCGCGGTGCGGACCGGTTCTTCAGTCCATGGGTGGTCCTGTTTCTCAACATTCCCGCGCTGGTGGTCATCGTGCTCGCCTATATCTGGTTCGGCCTCAACGAGGCGGCGGCGATTGGCGCAGTTGCCGTGAACAAGATCCCGAATGTCGTGGTGACGATGCGCGAAGGCGCCAGGGCGTTTGATCCGCGTTATGCCGAAATGGCTGCCGTCTACCGCTTCGGCCCACTCGAGCGCATCCGCCATGTCCTGCTGCCGCAACTGCAGCCCTATTTTGCCGCGGCCTCGCGGTCCGGCATCGCCCTCATCTGGAAGATCGTCCTGGTGGTCGAACTGCTCGGCCGCTCCAATGGCGTCGGCTTCCAGATCTATCTCTATTTCCAGCTCTTCGACGTCGCCGCCATCCTTGCCTACACGCTGGCTTTCGTGGCGGTGATGCTTGTCATCGAACTTCTCCTGGTGCAGCCCATTGAACGACATGCAACCCGTTGGCGCCGTCGTCCCGCTTAGGGTCGATATCGCCGAAAAGACCTTCAGGTCCGCGCAAGGCGTCTCGATCACGGCGCTTCAGGGTCTGTCCTTCGAGGTCCGGCAGGGCGAATTCGCTTGCCTGCTTGGGCCGTCGGGCTGCGGCAAGACCACGACGTTGCGCATCCTGCTTGGACTGGACAAAGACTTTTCCGGCTCTTTCCAACTGCCGCAAGGCGGCTCGAACCGCATCGCCGCCGTGTTCCAGGAGCCGACTTTGCTGCCGTGGCGGACGGTGGAGCAGAATGTCAGGCTGGCGCTGCCGAAAAGCCTGAGAGCGAAGAGTCTCGACGCGCTGTTTGACACTCTCGGCCTCGCCGGCATGCGCTCGCTCTATCCGGCGGAGCTTTCGCTCGGCCTTGCGCGCAGGGCAGCGCTTGCCAGGGCTTTCGCCACCGAACCGGCGGTGCTTTTCCTGGACGAACCCTTTGCCTCCCTCGACGAACAGACCGCCGAGCGGCTTCGGCAATTGCTTTTGACCGTCTGGTCAGCGCGGCCTACGACCGCCTTGATGGTCACGCACAATCTGCGCGAGGCACTGATGCTGTCGGACCGCATCATCGTGCTTGCGCAGCGCCCAGCCTACGTGCTCGGCATGTTCGACGTAAGAGTGCCGCGGCAGCATCGCAATCCACAGGTGATGAGCGACCTTTTGCGGTCGTTCCAGCAAAAATTTCCGGGTGTGGCCTGATTGCCTTACGGCTCGAATGCGGATTGCAGGGTATTTCGCAGCCAATGGCCAATACAAACGGCGGGACTGTGAGGCGCACGGCCACGCGTACCTGTTCCGCCTGACTAAAAGCAACGTACGTCGGCTTCAGCCTGCGCGCGTTTCAGTTCCGTGCGCGCCGCCTTCGCTGGCGCGCTTTCGCGAAACAACCCTGCCGCCTCCCCTGTCGTCAGCGACATGCTTTTGAAGGTCTCCGCCCTCTCATAGTGATCGTAAGGAAGGATCGAGGCGATAACATCGATCGAGCAGGAACAGCTTTCAAGCGCCTGACGTGTCTGGCCATTTGTTTGCATGCAGCCGAGCACGTAGTCGGCAATCGTTGCCGTCGGGTAGTCTCCCGCGGCGTTGGCCAAGTTGGCAAAGGCCAGCGTCGCCGCAAAGGCCACCGGCAAGGTGAGAGATCCAACAGACCTTATCATGAGGAACCTCCAGTTGGCCTGGACACCATGCATCCAGACGGGATCATAGCTCCAATTGGCGACGTGCCGCAAAGCCAGTCAAGCTCCCATGGCCTGCGTATAGGACCAAAGGAGGAATGCCCTATCGACCGACAAGAGCCCGCTTCATGACCCGCTGCGCACCCTCCTTCATGCGTTCATTTCATGCTTCGCTCACTATCGGCAGCGAGCGATAAGGACGCATACTTACTCGGAGGTGCACCGCAGAATATACCGAAATAAAGTCAAATGTGTATCACCTGGAGAATACGGGAACAATATGTTTGCTATATATATCGCGGCTGGCGGTCATCCTCTTATTAGTTGTTCATACGGTTCTTATTTCAATTGTTTCTAAATATTGCATTGCACCATATCGATATTGCAGCGCAGCGACCCATTGTAGGTTTTTGCTTGCCTGGCCTTTTACGATGACATAGCTTTTTCCTGTTTCCGGCTTCAAGAGCGCCACCGTCATCAGGGAGCGGCGGCAGTCTTTCGAAGACCAAGGGGGGCGGGCGGTAACGGTGCCCTCTGCTTCGGGGTAGGTCGTGACAGCTGCCGGAAAATAACTTCCCAACATGAATTGCTTGGGCAAGCCCTTGTGGGGCTTGACGGTCGATTCTTCACTGCGAACCCGGGAGGATTTTGGATGCGTGTACTTGCGAAAACTACTTACATTCTGACGACCGCGGCGTTTTTATCGCTCGGCGCTGCCTATACGGCTTCGGCCAATGAAGACCTTGCAAAGCTCGCATCGGATGCGAAGAACTGGGCGATGCAGACGGGTGACTACGCCAACACCCGCTATTCCAAACTCAACCAGATTACTGCCGACAATGTGAAGAACCTGCAGGTCAAATGGAGCTTTTCCACCGGCGTGCTGCGCGGTCACGAAGGCGGGCCGCTGGTCATCGGCGACGTGATGTATGTCCACACGCCTTTCCCAAACAACGTCTATGCTCTGGACCTCAAGAATGACGGCAAGATCCTGTGGAAATACGAGCCCAAGCAGGACACGAACGTCATTCCGATCATGTGCTGCGACACGGTCAATCGCGGTGTTGCCTATGGCGACGGCAAGATCATTCTCAACCAGGCCGACACCACCGTCGTCGCGCTCGATGCCAAGACCGGCAAGGTCGTCTGGTCTGTCAAGAACGGAGACCAGACCGACGGCGGAAAGGGCGAATCCGGCACGTCGGCACCCGTAGTCATCAAGGACAAGGTGCTCGTGGGCGTCTCCGGTGCTGAATTCGGTGTTCGCGGCTGGCTGGCCGCCTACAATCTGAAAGACGGCAAGCTCGCCTGGAAAGCCTATTCGGAAGGTCCTGACGCAGACACCCTTCTCGATCCCGAGAAGACGACCCATCTCGGCAAGCCTGTCGGAAAGGATTCCGGCACGAACACCTGGGAAGGCGAACAGTGGAAGACGGGCGGCGGCACGACATGGGGATGGTATTCCTATGATCCCAAGCTGAACCTGGTCTATTACGGCACCGGCAATCCCTCGACCTGGAACCCGGTCCAGCGCCCCGGTGACAATCGCTGGTCCATGACAATCATGGCTCGCGATGCGGATACCGGTGTTGCCAAATGGCTCTACCAAATGACCCCGCATGATGAGTGGGACTATGACGGCATCAACGAGATGATTCTCGTCGATGGCATGGAGGTCAACGGCGCCAAGCACGACGTGCTGGTGCATTTCGACCGCAACGGCTTTGCCTACACAATGGATCGCGCCACCGGCGAACTTCTCGTCGCCAAGAAATACGATCCGGCAGTGAACTGGGCGACGGAAGTCAACATGGATCCCAAGAGCGACCAGTATGGCCGCCCGCAGGTCGTGGCCAAGTATTCGACCCAGCAGAACGGCGAAGACAACAACTCGACCGGTATCTGCCCGGCCGCGCTTGGAACCAAGGACCAGCAGCCGGCCGCCTACTCGCCGAAGACCGGGTTGTTCTACGTGCCGACCAACCATGTCTGCATGGACTATGAGCCTTACAAAGTGAGCTACACCGCCGGTCAGCCCTATGTGGGCGCCACCGTGTCGATGTATGCGGCGCCCGGCGGTGACGGTAACATGGGCAACTTCATTGCCTGGGATGCAGCCAAGGGTGAGATCGTCTGGTCGAAGCCCGAGCAGTTCTCGGTGTGGTCGGGCGCATTGGCGACGGATGGCGACGTCGTCTTCTACGGTACCCTCGAAGGCTACATCAAGGCGGTCGATAAGGACGGCAAGGAACTCTACAAGTTCAAGACCCCGTCCGGCATCATCGGCAACATCACGACCTACGAGCATGACGGCAAGCAGTACGTCGCCGTTCTGTCCGGCGTCGGTGGATGGGCCGGTATCGGTCTGGCAGGTGGGCTGCTTTCGCCCGATAACGCCGCCGCCTGGCATGGCGCCGTTGATCAGGGCCGTGCGCAGGGCGATCAGGCCGCGGTCGTTGGAACCGCCGGTCTGGGTGCCGTCGGCGGTTATGCGGCACTTGCCGACTATACGACGCTGGGCGGCCAGCTCACCGTCTTCGGCCTCCCGGACTGATAACCGGGAAGAGCCTCACGGCTAGGTTCGAAAACGAGAGCCCGGGTCACCCCGAAGCCGGGAACCGGGCTCTCGATTGCGCCGCGCACCCAACTCCGATCAATGCCGCTGCACGACGGCAGCCAGGATTTCTGGCAAACGAAGGAAGAGCCTGAATGATCGTTCGCATTGCAGTTTCCGCTCTCGCCCTGGTCCTGCTGCCTCTGGCCAGCTCAAGTCTGGTACGGGCCGAAGACAGCATGGAGAAAGCCAAGGCGGTGAAGCAAGAAGGAGGCAAATATTTAGATGCGGACGGAAATCCGACCTACAAGATCGAAAACGGAACCGTCGATTGGTACACCTTCAGCGGGTACCGCCGGTATCACTCAGATTGCCATGTCTGTCACGGACAGGACGCCACAGGTTCGAGCTATGCGCCTGCCCTGGCTAATAGCCTGAAGACCATGGATTACGCCACGTTCCTGTCGATCGTCGCCGAGGGCCGCAAGAATGTCGGCGGCGGCAAGGAAAACGTCATGCCCGCCTTTGGCGACAACAAGAACGTCTATTGTTACCTGGACGATCTCTACGTCTATCTGCGCGCGCGCGCCGATGGCGCGGCACCCCGCGGCAGGCCGCCGAAGCACGAAAACAAGGCTCAGGCAGCCAAGGATGCCGAAGCATCCTGCATGGGTGGATGATATGACCGGCTGCACTGCATCGAAGCTGCGTGTCGTTCTGCCGATCCTCGGCGCGCTCGCCTTGCTGCCGTCGAATGTTCTGGCGCAAAATGCCGGGCTTGGCGCTGCGGGCGAACTGGTCGATCCCGACATTCTGCGCGTCTGCGCAGATCCCTCGAACATGCCCTTTACCGACAAGAACGGCCAAGGCTTCGAAAACAAGCTGGCTGAACTGGTTGCCAGGAAGACGGGGCGGAAATCAGTCGCTTACACGTGGTTTCCCACTGTCACCGGCTTTGTGCGCAATACGCTGGGGGCCAATCGATGCGACATCATCATGGGCTACGCCCAAGGCGATGAACTGGTGCAGAACACCAACGCCTACTACCGCTCCGCCTATGTGCTCGTATACCCCAAAGGCAACGGCATGGAAGGCATCGAGACGATCGAAGACCCGAAACTTTCCGGCAAGAGAATCGGCGTCGTCGAAAGCACGCCGCCAACCGCCAACATGGCCGCCAACAAGCTTCTGCGGACCGCCAAGATCTACCCGCTGGCGGTGGATACGCGCGTCACGCCTTCCATGGGGGAGGTCATGATCAAGGACATGCTCGCCGGCAAGATCGACGCGGCGGTCCTGTGGGGGCCGATGGCGGGCTACTATGCCAAGGAACTCGGAGCCGATGTCACCATTGTTCCGCTGTTGAAGGAAAAAACCGGCTCGCGCATGTCTTATCGCATCACCATGGGCGTACGCCCGTCCGACCAGGAATGGAAACGGACGCTCAACCGGGTGATCAGGGAAAACCAGGCGGAGATCACCAAGCTCCTGCTGGGTTACAATGTGCCGCTGATCGACGAGCACGACAATCCGATTACGCAATAGTTGGGATGGGTCAGGAGGAGGAAAAACCTACGCGATGAACAATTGAAGAGAAGACTACAGCTACTTTCGATAGTTTTGTTTTCGACCTTTCAAAACCTTGCGTTCATTTGTCCATTTTGAGAACGTGATGGACGAGCCATTGCTTCGGTGCCCTGCAATGGTTGGCTAACCACCGGATCGGCCCCTTCGGGCTGGTAGAAGAGGAGAAATGTTATGAAGAAGAGCTGGACAAAACCGACCATGTGTCAGGTTGCTGCGGGCTTTGAAATTTCGCGCTATCTGCCTGCTGAAATTACTCCCAAGAAGTAGGCCGCAGAGGTGCGTGTCCCTGGCAACAGGGGCACGCATCCCCTTGCCGTATGGGATTTTCGTGAAAGAGTTTGAGGCGCGCAAAGCGGGCGGGCCGTTTTTTGCGGCTGCAAATTGGCTGCTGGTCAGAGAAGCCGCGGGGCGGGCGTTTTCATGCGCTTGAGAATCATCGGATCGGCGGCCGGCGGCGGCTTTCCGCAATGGAACTGCAATTATCGTCTGAGCCGTGCGGCTCGCACCGGGGTGGCTGGTGTGCATTCACGAACCCAATCGAGTGTCGCCGCGTCGGCGGATGGCCTCGGGTGGGTTCTGTTCAACGCCTCGCCCGACATTCGCCAGCAGATCGCGGCAACGCCTGAATTGCAGCCCGCGCACGATGCGCCGCTGCGCTCGACGCCTATTCGCGCGGTGGTGCTGACCAATGCCGATGTCGATCATGTCGCCGGCCTGCTCAGCCTGCGTGAGCGGCAGCCTTTCGCTATCTATGCAACGACACAGGTTCTGGCGACGCTGAAGGCGAATTCGATTTTCAATGTCCTCGATCCGGCGCTCGTGCCGCGACGCATCTTGCCGCCGGCGCAAGAGCTGTCGATCTGCGACGCAGACGGCCACGACACCGGGGTGGCTGTCGAGAGCTTTCCCGTGCCCGGGAAGATAGCCCTCTATCTCGAAGAAAGAGGCCAGCCGGATGCCAATTTCAGCTCCGATGCCGGCGACACGATCGGCGTCCGTATCGCCGGTGCCGGCAGTCGCGGCTCCGTCTTCTACATCCCCGGCTGCGCCCGCATCGATGCGACCCTGCGCACGCGGTTAGCCGATGCCGCATGCCTTCTGTTCGACGGCACGGTCTTCACCGACGACGAGATGTTTGCTGCCGGCGTCGGCCAAAAGACCGGTGCACGCATGGGGCATCTGGCAATGTCGGGAGACGCGGGGTCGATCGCCGGCTTGGCCGATGTGAGGATCGGCCGCCGTGTCTTCGTCCACATCAACAACACCAATCCTGTTCTGGACGAGAATTCTGCCGAGCATGCAGCCGTCGAAGCGGCTGGCTGGGAAGTGGCCTGCGACGGGATGGAGATAGAACTTTGAGTGATTTCCACGACGCGGCCAGCAACGGCCTGTCCTCAAGCGAGCTCGAAGCAGTGCTGCGGCAGGTCGGTGCCGAGCGCTATCACAACCGCCATCCTTTCCATCACAGGATGACCAGCGGTGCGCTGTCGAGGACCGAGATGCAGGCCTGGGCGCTGAACCGCTATTGCTATCAGGCGGTCATTCCGCGCAAGGACGCCATGATCCTCGCGCATGCCGAGGATCCGGCGTTTCGCGCCGCCTGGCGCAAACGCATCGAGGATCATGACGGCGAGGACGGCTGGAGCGGCGGTATTGCGCGCTGGCTGCACCTGGCGACCTCGCTCGGTCTCGATGCCGACGCGGTGAAGAGCGAGAGGCTGGCCCTGCCGGCGACGCGTTTTGCGGTTGGCGCTTACCTCTCCTTTTGCACGAACCGGACCCTGCTGGAGGCGGTCGCGTCGTCGCTGACCGAGATGTTCTCGCCGCTCATCATCGGCGAGCGGGTACCCGCGATGCTGGCCAGATACGACTATATCACCGAGGACACGCTGGCCTATTTCACCCGGCGGCCCGAACAGGCCTCGCGCGACGCCGACTTCGCCCTCGCCTATGTGCTCGAACATGCCGACACGGCGGAGCGCCAGCAGCAGGCGATCGATGCACTGGTGTTCAAATGCGATATACTCTGGGCCATGCTCGACGCGCTTCAACACGCCTATGGCGAGCCCGGCAATATCCCGCCCGGCGCCTTCCGTCCGGAACCAGCCCAATGATGGCACTGCGCGAAAGAGCCATAGTGTCGCTGCAGTCGGTTCCATCGCTGCCGAAGCACGTGCGCATACAGCATGACCCCGTGCGCCAGGCGTTCGCCGTGCTGTCGCCCGAAAAGGTGTTCTGGCCAAACGAGATCAGCCTCGACATATTGCGCCGCTGCGATGGGCGGTCCACGGTCGGCGACATCATTGCCGGCCTTGCCGCAGATTATGATGCCGAACAGGAGGGTGTGGCGGCCGATGTCGTCGCCTTCCTGCAGGAATGGTCGGACAAGCTGCTGGTGAAGCTATGAGCGAGCCCCCTCTCCCCCCGATCGGCATGCTGGCGGAACTGACGCATCGCTGCCCGCTGCAATGCCCCTATTGCTCCAATCCGCTCGAGTTGCTGAAGGCCAATCGCGAACTCGACACGCAGAGCTGGCTCGACTTGTTCTCGCAGGCGGCCGACCTTGGCGTTCTCCAGGTGCATCTGTCCGGCGGTGAACCGACGCTGCGTCGCGATCTCGAGCAATTGATCGCCGGGCTTTCGGCGCGGGGCGTCTACACCAACCTGATCACCGCCGGCGTCGGCATTGCGGATGGCCGCATCGAGGCATTTGCCGAAGCCGGGCTCGACCATCTGCAACTGAGCTTTCAAGGCGCACGGCCGGCGACCACCGAGCGCATCGGCAATCACAGGGGCAGCCACGAAAAGAAGCTGGAAACGGCACGCCGCGCTCGCGCGGCCGGCTTGCCGCTTACCATCAACGCGCCGATCCATCGCCACAATATCGAGGAGGTACCGGAATTCATCGATCTGGCCCTTTCGCTGGGTGCGGAGCGTCTCGAGATCGCCAACGTGCAGTACGCCGGCTGGGCGCTGACCAATCGCGATCAACTCATGCCCGAGCGTGCGGCCGTCGACCGCCAGGCGGAGATCGTCGCGGCGGCGCGCGAACGGCTCACCGGCACCATGAACATAGATTTCGTCACGCCGGATTATTTCGCCATCTATCCCAAGCCGTGCATGGGCGGCTGGGCGCGCGACGCCTTCATGGTGACACCGGACGGCACCGTACTGCCATGCCATGCCGCCCAGACCATCCCGTCGCTCAGTTTCGAGCGTTTTGGAACACGCAGCCTGGCCGCGATCTGGACCGATTCCCCTGCATTTAATGCCTTTCGAGGCACAGACTGGATGCAGGAGCCCTGCCGCAACTGTGAGCGGCGCGAGATCGACTGGGGCGGCTGCCGCTGCCAGGCGATGGCAATCGCCGGCGATGCCGCCGCGACGGACCCGGCTTGCGCGAAATCGCCGATCCATGCGCGCATGGCAATGCTGATCGACGAGGCCCAGCGCGCTGCGACGGTTCCTTCGAAGGACGAACCATTCGTCTACCGGCGCATCGGCGTCGTCACCGAGCCCGCCTGACTGCCGACCTATTCCTACGGCCTACCCTCGTGAAAGCCGTTCGGCATGCCACGTCATATGGTCATGCATGAATGTCGAAATGAAAAAATAGGAGTGATCGTATTCGTCCTGCATCCGCAATTTCAACGGAATGCCTGCCTTGGAGCAGGCGTCTTCGAGCAGCCAAGGCCTGAGGCCCTCCTGGAGGAAACCGTCTGACGTTCCCTGATCGACCAGGAATTCCGGGAAACGGTGCCCATCCTCGATGAGCGAAGTTGCATCGTAGCGCCGCCACGAGGCCTCTTCCAGGCCGAGATATTTTTCGAAAGCCGGCTTCGACCAGCCGGCTGTGCTTGGCTGCACGATCGGCGCAAAGGCCGAGCAACTTCTGAAACGCCCGGGATTGTTCAGTGCGATCGTCAGCGCGCCATGCCCGCCCATCGAATGGCCGAAGATCGACTGGCGCGCCATATCGGCGGGAAATTCGCGCCCGATCACGGCTGGCAGCTCCTCGACGATATAGGAATACATGCGATAGTTCTTGGCATACGGCTCTTGCGTCGCGTCGAGGTAGAAACCGGCGCCGCTGCCGAACTGCCAATTGTCCTTTTCATCCGGAATGTCGACACCACGCGGGCTGGTGTCGGGGCAGACGACGATCAGGCCAAGTTCGGCGGCAATACGTCTGTATTCACCTTTTTCCATTACATTCGCATGGGTGCAGGTGAGTCCGGAGAGGTACCAGACCACGGGGCAACGGCTTTCCCGTGCCTGCGGAGGCACGAAAATGGCAAACCTCATTTCGCACGAGCAGCTCGTCGAAAGATGAGAGTAAACATGCTGGGCGCCGCCATGCGACTTGGCAGTCGAGACGAGTTTCAGGTGCTCTGGCATATATTCTTCTCCACCAATTTTAACCGCCGACCGTAGGCTCTACGACATCAAGGATGATCGCGGCAACCTTGGTGGGCCGGCTGGCGCGCGGGGCTCTTGATCGGAGCCGGGATGGCCTGCCTTCGCCGACCGTCTTGGCGCAGCAAGGCGCGAGAGGCCGCTCGCTGGCGCAGCGCCATACGGGCCAGGCTGGGCGATTGTTGGCGATGCTGGCTATAACAAGGACGCAGTCACTGCGCAGGCATCGGCGATGCTTCCGGGACGCCGAGCCCTGCGCAAATGCGGCTTGACGTCCAGTACTTGCCAAACCTGGTCAGCGGCGGTTTCGCAACCCACTGATCGACTTTTGCCCCGCGGAAACTGCCGGCCGGTTGACGACAACCATTCGCGGTGTTCAGCAACGCCCGGATCGCCGCGGCAAATTTTCGCGCTCTGTCTGGTACTGCCGGGCCAGAACCCTGGGAATTCGCACAAGGCCTTCACGCTCACGGCCACGATGTCCGCTTTGGCCAGCAGGTCGACAGCAATGGCCGCCTGCCCCTCATCATCGGCGACATAGGCGCGCAGCAGCACATTCGTGTCGGCCGTAACCCTCATTCCTCGCCGGACCCGGCCACAGCGCCCGCTTCCGCCATCGCCTCGTTGATCTCCTCGATGCTGAGCACCCGGCCGTTCGTCTTGCCTCTGAGGAAGCCGTGGAGGTCCCGGAACGACCCCTTCGCCCGTGCAGCCCTCAATTCCGCCCGACCGTCGGGCAGCAGATCAAGCTCGATTTTCTCGCCCGGTTTGATGCCCAGATGTTGCAGCACGTCCTTGCGGAACGTCACCTGTCCCCTTGTCGTCACTGTCAACGTTGTCATGTTAAACATTCCTGTTCATCGCGATAAGACAATGCAAATCTGCATTATTATCAATGCAGATGGTCGGGGCCAAGCTTGGCGTCCATGCGGCGACTGAATCGCGACCAGCGCTCTGCCAGAGTGAAGTCGCCAAACATCACCTGGAGGCCAGCATGCAAGCCAACACCGCGGCCGCTATCCGCGTCGATCTTGCCGCAATGTTGTCTCGTTAGAGCTGTCTCGTTCAAAATGGCTCGTCAATTCGCTTCGGCTGGTGTCGGGAATGGCGCAACCGCCGCCGGGAAGCGAGGGAAGACAGCGTCAAGTTCGATTAACCAGAGATCAACAAGAACAAGCCATCGCCGCATAGGCGTCTGCCTGCGTGGGTATGGACGGATTCACTCATGCGCAATATGAATCATGAATGGAGATGAGGCCTGCCGTGGCGCTCACATTATCGCCGTGTCCCTAAGGCAGGTGACGCTCGTTCAATGACGCTGCGCAGGGCGGATTGGCCTTCTGGTCTAACGCCGCCCGCAGAAGTGTCGATATCAGGGGATCTGGTCAATGACCGACAACAAGCCAGACGTTACCAAGGATTGGCAAGCGACGCAGGGCCAGAAGTCCTCCGCCACACGTCTTCGCCTTTTCGCCGCACTCTCGTGGGCCGTCGCCATTGGCGGCGAGATCTACGGAATTATGCTGCTTCGCCAGAACAAGTTCGACCAGGGACACCTGCCGCTGGTCATCGGCCTTCTGGTCGGCATCGCGATTTTCGCAATCGCCGGCAACTTGCTATGGAAGGCGGCCAACAGGCACGATCCGGCTCGTGCATCCGACGCGGCTAGGTTCTTCTTCCAAAACCAGCTCGGCGCAATCATCACACTGATTGCCTTCCTCCCGCTGGTTTTCCTGATCCTCACTGACAAGAACATGGATCCGCGGACCAAGAAGGTTGCCGGCGGCGTCGGCGCCGCGCTGGCCGTGCTCGCGACGGTCATGGGGATCAGTTTCAAACCCCCGTCGGTCGAACAGTACACCCAGGATATGAACGCATGCGCAGCCCAGATCAAGTCGGGGCAGCCCACCACCGCCTGTTCGCCCGATGTCGCCGCTCAGGCGCAGGCGATCGCGACGGACACCGCCGCCGTGGCGGCGGCGACGCGGGACGCGAGCCACCCCGCCGGTCAGGATGTCGTCTACTGGATCGCGCCCGAAAACGGAGCCGCGAAATCCACCGAGCCGCATGTTTTCCACCTCTGCGCAGGCGTGAGCCCGCTGAAGGACAAGACTGTGAATAGTGGCTCCGTGACGGAGGCCTACGCACAGAACGCCATCCGCATCACGAAGCAGATCGATATGGAACAGAAGCAGTGCGGGTTCACCGCCACAACCAGCACCAACTGAACCGGTTTGCACTCGATCGGGTCCAACCGTTGGTCTTGTCGAGAAGGATGGCGCGTAGGCGCAGGCTCAGTATTGACTCGCCGAAGCAACGCCAAATGCCGGGATCGCCCGGCTGGCCAATATTGTCCAACTGCAAACTTATCCGCGGCGGGCGATGACCTGGCGTCTTACGCACGGCAGCTTCCGGCCTGAGCACTTCGAATGGAAAATGACGTTAATGAAGCGCATTGCCGCCCGGCAGCGTTACGGGCGGGAAGCGATCCGGGAACTTCTGGCGCCCAAAAAACGATAGCGGACATTTCACCTGGTGGGCCGCATCGACCAGAAGCGGATCGGGCAAGCGTTCCATGGCATGTAGCGTCGGGTGTCGCGCACCTGCTGGACCCCTGTTGATGACTGGCCGATGCCGGTCTTCTGGCTTGGAGGCTGGGGAGTGGGGAGTCTCGGGGCGAACGACTATTTCATTCCGCCGAGGGCATTCGGCAGCGGCATGGCCGGCCTTCAAAGTCCTTTGGCCGGGAAGTTGGTACGAATAGTCGGAATCAGGCAACACCCCTGTTTTCCGAGCTGGATTTTGAAGCCGTGAACGAGCGGCTATGATGAACGCGCCGAGTGCAAGTAAGGTCACGAAGGCCCCTACAATAAGCTTTAGAGGAGACTACGTCGATGACGAACGTGCGCGCCCTTGTCCTTGAACGCCAACACGAACTCAAGCTGCGTGACATCGATCTGCCACAGACCGTCGGCCCGGGCGAAGTTCGCATCAAGATCCATACGGTGGGCATCTGCGGCTCCGACGTGCACTACTATACGCATGGCCGCATCGGCCCATTCGTGGTCGAAGCGCCGATGGTCTTGGGCCATGAAGCCGCCGGCACCGTCGTCGAAACGGGGGAAGGCGTCGAGCATCTGAAGGTCGGCGACCGCGTCTGCATGGAGCCGGGTATCCCCGATCTCAATTCGCGGGCGAGCCGGCTCGGCCTCTACAACATCGATCCAGCGGTCAGGTTCTGGGCAACGCCGCCGATCCACGGCGTGCTGACGCCCCATGTCGTCCACCCCGCCAACTACACTTTCAAACTGCCCGACAATGTCAGCTTCGCCGAAGGCGCCATGGTGGAGCCCTTCGCCGTCGGCATGCAGGCGGCTGCCAAAGCAAAGATCGCGCCGGGCGACACGGCGGTGGTGATTGGCGCAGGGCCGATCGGCACGATGGTGGCGATCGCGGCGCTCGCGGGCGGCTGCGCCCGCGCCGTTGTTGCAGATCTCGCCCAACCCAAGCTCGACATCGCCGGCGGCTATCAAGGCGTGATCCCGATCAACGTCCGCGACAAGAACCTGGGGACGGAGGTAAAGCGCCTGACCGATGGCTGGGGCGCCGACGTGGTGTTTGAATGCTCAGGCTCGTCCAAGGCATGGGAGACCCTGCTCGATCTGCCGCGGCCCAGTGGCGCGGTAGTGGTGGTCGGCCTGCCGGTGGCGCCGATCGCATTCGATGTCGCCACCGCCTCGACCAAGGAAGTCCGCATCGAGACTGTGTTCCGATATGCCCACCAATATGAGCGGGCAATCGCGCTGATGGGGTCGGGCCGGGTCGACCTAAAGCCACTTATTTCGGGGACCTTCCCCTTCGAAGATTCCATCACCGCCTTCGACCGCGCAGTCGAAGCCCGGCCGGCGGACGTAAAGCTTCAGATCCTGTTGCCGGATTAAGGCGAGTTCCAAAGCCCCCGGGCTGTCCTCCCGATCTCCTGAGTGCGTTGCGTAGCTTCTTGGGCAGATATGGCTGGCTGACGGCGGCCCTGAGCGCGTTTGAGGCTGGTGCACGGCATTTGCCGGCGGCGCTCCCTCCAAAAACAACCCCGTAGCCGGCGATCACGGCATCCTCTGGGACCACGAGCAAATCCCTGGAGCGCTGACGGAACCGACTTGACAATTCGGCGGCCGTCCGACACGTTCTTAACAAAAGGCACAACAAACTTACAAAAGTTCAAGTTGGCACAATCTGGCCGATAGGGAGAAGGCCGATGCGTCTGTGTGACCGAGCGGAGATTTGCGCGTGAGCACGGTGACCGTGACCCGCGAAGCGCCCAGATGGGCCCTTCCCCGGTTCATGACGGCCGAGCATCCTTTCCCCTGGCTCGCGCCGATCACGGTGATGCTTCTCGTTTTCGGCATCTATCCCCTCGCCTATTCAGTCTGGCTGTCGTTTCACAAACGCAATGTCGTCTCCCGTCAGCTCGACTTCGCCGGGCTCCACCAATGGACGCGCGCTTTCTCGGATGCGCGTATGTGGCATTCGCTGGAAACCACGCTGATCTACACCTTCGTCGCGCTTGCGGTTCAGCTTGCGCTCGGCATCCTCATCGCGCTTCTGCTTGACACCGATCGCAAAGGTTACGGCGTGCTGCGGGCGCTGATGACACTGCCGCTGGTGGTGCCGCCTGCGGTGACCGGAATGATGTTCCTGCTGATGCAGGACGGTTCTTTCGGCGTCCTGTCGTTCTACCTGTATGCCCTCGACCTGATCTCGCCGGCACAGCCGATCCTGACGCAGCCCGGAACCGCATTGGCGGCGATCCTGCTGGCAGACATATGGCAGTGGACGCCGTTCATGGTGCTCATCATCCTGGCAGGGCTCAGGGCGCTGCCGAAGGAACCTTTCGAGGCAGCCGCGATCGACGGTGCCAACGGCTTCCAGACGTTCTTGCGGCTCACATTGCCGATGCTGCGCAAGGTGATAGCGGTCGCGGTGCTGATCCGCGGCGTCGATCTCTTTCGCATCTACGACTACGTCTACATCATCACCGCCGGCGGGCCAGGCACGGCCACCGAGACGCTTTCGTTCTACGCTGGCCGTATCTACTTCACCGGAGACTTCCCCTATGCCGCAACCCTGTCGCTGATCGTGCTCGTCGTCTTGATCGTCGTGTCGAACCTCTTCGTCAGGCTATTCAAGGTGAGGTTCTGATGGAGTCGTCGCGCGCCCAAACGATCGCCCGTGACGTGCTCGCAGTCCTGGTGGTGGCGATCTTCATGTTCCCGATCGCGTGGTGGGCGCTGTCGTCTGTCAAACCCTATTCGGCAATCTTCGACCGCAGCGGACCGGTCTACACCGGTTTCACGCCGACGCCGGACAATTACCGCGTGACGTTGCTTGGCGTCTCACGCGTCGACATCGGCATGGAACAGGGCGGCGAGGCGGCCGGGGTCATCAAGGGGGGCGCGAGTTCCTACGATTCCCGCCAGTCGTTGCTCGACAGCGCCATCATAGCCGTCGGATCGACGGCGCTGACGCTGCTGCTGGCCACCCTGGCCGCCTATTGCCTGTCGCGAATGCAGTTCAGCGGCCAGCAGTCCTTCCTGTTCTGGATTCTCTCGCAGCGCTTCATGCCGCCAATCGCGATCGTCATTCCGATCGTTTTCATGTTCCGCGATCTCGGCTTGCGCGATACCTATACGGGCCTCGTCCTCGTTCACAGTTTGATCAACCTGCCGCTGGCGGTTCTGCTTTTGAAGTCGTTCTTCGACGATGTTCCGCGCGAGGTTGATGAGGCGGCGCTTATTGACGGCGCGACGCGCTGGCAGACGTTCCGACGCGTGGTCCTTCCCATGGTCAAGGGCGGCATCGCTGCGACGGCTGTGCTGTGTTTCATCTTTTCGTGGACCGAGTTCCTGCTCTCACTGTTCCTGACAACGTCGATCCGCACTGTGCCGGTGAAGATCTCGACCTTTGTCACCTCGACGGCGACCGAGTGGGGCTACATCACAGCGCTCGGCACGTCCGCGATCATACCCAGCTTCATCTTTATCCTGCTGGTTCAACGGCATCTGGTCCGCGGCCTCACCCTCGGATCGCTGAAGGAGTGAGGCACAGACGAGAAGAACGACGACAAAAACGCAATGGAGGAACGATCATGAGCTTCAGTGAACACGACAAGAAGACATTCGCCGCCGATACCTGCAATGACTTTACGGCGCGCCGGATAACCAAACGCGACTTCATGAGGAAGATGGCGCTCGCCGGTGTCGGCTTTTCCGCCTTCGGATCGGCCATGCTAGGTGGTGGCCGCACCAGTCGGGGGATGCTGGGCCTCGGGGTTGAAGAAGCCCGCGCCCAGGACGCCGATATGCTGAAGTGGCTGGCCGACGTCGGCAAACCATATGCCGGCACCAAAATCCGCTACACGTCGGAAGCGACGCCGCCAACGATTGTTGCCAACCAGCTTGTCGCGGGTGAATTCACCAAGGCAACCGGCATTGAGGTGGAAGTCGAGATCGTGCCGCTGGAGCAGGTTCTCGCCAAGGCGACGCAAGACGTACAGGGCCAGCTTGGCACCTACGACGTCTACTATCTCGACCAGTCCTGGATGGCGACATTTGCCCAGGATGTCGTCGATCCGCGCGAGTATTACGACCAGAACAAAGAACTGGCGATGCCGAACTTCGACTGGGACGATTTCTCCAAGCCGCTGGTCGACGGCATCGCCATGTACAACGGCAAACAGTGCGGAATTCCATTCGATATTCCGATCTTCATCCTGATGTACCGCAAGGATCTTTTCGACAAACACAACATTGCCCTGCCGACAGACCTCGACGCCTACCTCAAGGCCGTCCAGGCGCTCACAGAGGCAGAAAAAAGCAACGGCATCTTCGGCACCGCGTGCCAGGCGAAGTCCGGCCACTATTCGCTGGAATGCGACTGGACCTTCGCATTGTGGGGCCATGGCGGTTCTGTCTTCAACAAGGACAAGAAGTTTGTCGGCAATGACGAACGCGGCGTGGCCGGGCTCAAATTCTATCAGGAGCTGGTCAAGAACTCGCCGCCGTCGGCGACGACTTGGACTTGGGACGGCCAAGGACAGGCCCTGACACAGGGACAAGCCGCCATGGCAATCACCTGGGGCGAGGATTTCCCCGGCTTCGATGCCAACGATTCCAAGGTCAAAGGCCTGTTCGAGGCCCTGCCCGCGCCCAAGGAAGTTCCTGGTCGTCGCGCCGCTGCCGATTGCGGCTTCAACGAAATCCCGGCCGTCGGCCACCAGGGCGGCTCGACGATCTCGCTGTCGCAATATTCCAAGAACAAGGAAGCGGCATGGCTGTTCATGCAGTGGGTCTGCTCGAAGGATGTCATGGCGCGGGTATCGACGCTCGGCGGCGGCGCCTCACCGATGCGCAATTCCTCTTTTACAGATCCTCGGGTCAAGGCGAAGGCCGTAGTCGGTCCCGGAACGACACGCCATTTCGACGCGATCAAATACACGATCGACAACCAGATGGGATCGGAGCCGGACATGCCGATCTGGGCGGATCTGTCGAACAACGACATTCCGGTTGAGCTCGGCAAGTTGCTTACGGGCCAAGACTATGGCGGCGATGCCAAAGCATGCCTGGATGCCATTGCCGGCATTGTCGACGGCAAAGTCAAGGATGCCGGTCTTTAGCGGCTGGTCGGTGATTTGGGCGAAGGCGGTTTCGACCGCCCTCGCCCGTTGGCAACGTGGCGGCAATGGTTCCTGATCTCGTCATCGGCATTGATTCCTCGACCTCGGCAACCAAGGCGATCGCCTGGGATCGCAATGGTCTGGCCGTGGCCGAAGGTCGTGCACCGCTTGCAATGTCCAACCCGCGTTCGGGCTATTTCGAGCAGGATCCGGCCGAGTGGTGGACCTCGACGGTCGCAGCGCTGCGCGCCGTGACGTCAACGGTTTCGCCGGCACGCATTGCCGCCCTTGCGATTGCCAACCAACGCGAAAGCTTCGGCCTTTTCGACGAGCAAGGCCAGGCGGTCGGGCCGGCAACGCTCTGGCTCGATGAGCGCGCCCGTGGCAAAGCACGGCGCTTCGGCGAGAGTTTCGGCGCGGCACGCGTCCACGCAATATCCGGCAAGCCGCTGGACGTCATTCCTTGCCTTTACCGCATGATCTGGTTCCGCGAGCAAGAGCCCGAGATTTTTGCCCGCGTGGAGCGGATGGCCGAAGTCCACGGCTATCTGGTCTTTCGCTTGAGCGGCCGGTGGGTGACGTCCACCGCATCCGCCGACCCGATGGGCATACTCGATATGCGGGCTATGGACTGGTCGAACGATATACTGGAGGCAGCGGGCGTCGCCCGGCGCATGATGCCAGAAGTGGCGCGGCCCGGCACCGTTCTGGGCCAACTGACGTCGCAAGCGGCCATTTCGACGGGCCTGCGCGAGGGCACGCCGATCGTCGCCGGCGGCGGCGACGGTCAATGCGCCGGCACGGGCGCTGGTGTGTTGCAGCCGCGATGCGCTTACATCAACCTCGGCACGGCGGTCGTCTCCGGCAGCTTCGGCACGGACTACGTCCACGACCAGGCCTTCCGCACCGAAACGGCGGTCGCTGACAATGGCTATATCTACGAGACGTGCCTTCGCGCCGGCACTTTTCTTGTCGACTGGATGGCGCGCGAGATGCTTGGCGTCGATCTGCATGGCGCAAGCGATGCCCTGGAGGCGCTCGAGGCCGAAGCCGCTGCCAGCCCGATCGGCGCAGGCGGCATAATGCTCCTGCCCTACTGGCAGGGCGTCATGGACCCGCACTGGGACAGTGCGGCCCGTGGTGTGATTGCCGGGCTTTCGGGCTCGAGCCGCCGCGGCGACATCTATCGCGCCGTGCTGGAAGGCATAGCGCTGCATCAGGCCGCGACAAGTCAGCGGGCGGCTGCGGCTGCCGCCCAGACTATCGACCAGTTCATAGCCATCGGCGGAGGAGCGAAGTCCGACCTGTGGATGCAGATTCTGGCGGATGCACTCGGCCGTCCCGTAAAACGTTCGACGACCGTCGAAGCCTCCTCGCTAGGCGCGGCGATGGCGGCGGCAAAGGGGGTGGGCTGGTTTTCCACCATCGCCGAAGCGTCGATCGCAATGGCCAGCGAGCCGGCCAAAACCTTCGAACCGGACACTAAACGGGCCGCGCTCTACGCCGAACTTCTTGCGATCCATGCTGATCTTTGGCCAACGCTTGCAGCCTGGAACCAACGCCTCGCGGCCTTCATGGAGGCCGATCATGGCTGAAACGACCAACTGGAACGCGTTGATCGAGGACGTTGTCGCTGGACGCTGGACAGATCCCAAGACAGGCGCGGCCGCGGTCCTGCCGTTCCAGACGATCGAATTGCTGGAGACGACGGAAGCCCGCGAGGCGGATCTCGTTGCGCCGCTGAAGCTAGGCAGCCGCATCGCCGTGGTCTCCGATATCAACACCGTCGATGTGATGGGCAGGCGCGTCGCGAAGGCGCTGCGTGCCATCGCCGACATCGACGAAATCGTGCTGCCTGACGGCCTCGACTGTGATGAGGCGACGATCCAGATGGTCAGGGAGAAGACACGTCACGCCGAAGGGGTCGTGGCCGTCGGGTCGGGCGTCCTCAATGACAGCTGCAAGCATGCAACCTTCCTCGACGAGCGACCCTATGCCGTCTTCGGCACGGCCGCCTCGATGAATGGCTACGGCGCCTCGACAGCGTCGGTGACCTTGGCCTCCGGGCTCAAGATCTCGCTGCCTTCACACGCGCCCCGGGGCATCTTCCTGGACCTTGGCGTGTCGGCCGCAGCGCCCGCCTGGCTCAGCGCCGCCGGGCTTGGCGACAGCCTCTGCCGCTCCACGGCCCAGATCGACTGGTGGGCTTCGCATCGGCTGTTCGACACTTACTATTCCGAGGTGCCCTACCAGCTGCAGGCGGGCGATGAGGAGCCGATGCTGGCCCATGCGCCTGGCCTTGCCAGGCATGACGTCACCGCTGTCGGGCATCTCCAGCGCGTCCTGACGCTGTGCTCGATGGGCGTGTGCTTTGCCGGCGTTTCCCATCCCGGGTCCATGGGAGAGCACCAGATTTCCCATTGGGTCGACATGTTCGCGCAAGACCATCATCCCGGTACCACGCACGGCCAGCAGGTGGGGGTTGCCTCGCTGGTCATGGCGCGTCTGCAAGCGCGGCTGCTGGACATGGAAAAGCCGCCGCAGGTGAAGCCGACCGCCATCGACGAGGCGGCGATGCTGGCCCGTTATGGCGCGCAACTTGGACCACTTTGCATTGCCGAGATGAAGAAGACGGCACTCGACGCCAGCCAGTCGGAAATCTTCAACCGCAGGCTTGCGGAAACCTGGCCGGCGCTGCGCCAGGAGGTTCGGCCCATGGCAATGCCGGTCGCCCGCATGGAGGCAGCACTCAAGGCTGCGGGAGGGCCGGTCACCGGCGCGGAACTAGACCTGCCGCGCGCGCTTTGGCACGACGCCATTCGCTATTCGCGAGAAATCCGCGGCCGATGGTCCTTTGTCAATCTGGCCGCCGATGCGGGACTCTTGGAAGAGTTTCTGGAGAGCGAATGGTGAGAGCGCATCCGATCGCCAATCGCTCGCATGGCGAAAATGAGATCCAACCGGCAAGGGCAATCGAAGGGTAGCAATTTATGGCGTCTGTCACCATCAGCAACATAAAGAAGGACTATGGCGCCCTCTCGATTATCGATGGACTCGATCTCTCGATCGAGGATGGCCAGTTCGTCGTTCTGCTGGGGCCGTCCGGCTGCGGCAAGTCCACTCTGTTGCGCATGATAGCCGGTCTCGAGCCCATCACGTCCGGTGAGATCGCCATAGGCGACAGGGTCGTCAACATGCTCCATCCCAAAGACCGCAATATCGCGATGGTCTTCCAGAATTACGCGCTTTACGCGCACATGACCGTCTTCGACAACATGGCCTTTTCCATGCAGTTGAAGAAGCGCCCCAACGAAGAAATCAAACAGAAGGTCGGGTGGGCGGCATCGATCCTCAACCTGACACCCTATCTGGAACGGTATCCCCGCCAGCTTTCGGGCGGCCAGCGGCAGCGCGTCGCCATGGGTCGCGCCATCGTGCGGGACCCAACTGTGTTCCTGTTCGACGAACCGCTGTCCAATCTCGATGCCAAGCTGCGCGTGCAGATGCGCACCGAAATCAAGGAGCTCCACCAGCGGCTGAAGACCACCACCGTCTATGTCACGCATGACCAGATCGAGGCCATGACCATGGCCGATGTCATCGTCATTATGCGCGACGGCCATATCGAGCAGATCGGGCGCCCGCTCGATGTCTACGATCGCCCGGCAAACCTCTTCGTCGCCTCCTTCATCGGCTCGCCCGCAATGAACATGTTCCATGGCGAGGTGGCTTCCGAGCGCGACGCCTGGGTGGTGCGGACCGACGAGCTATCCCTCCCGCTGCCGCCAGGGGCTGCGGTCCGGCCCGGCCAAAAGGTGATCTACGGCATTCGCCCCGAACATCTTCGACCAGTGGCCGACGGGCGCGGAATTCCGGCGAGGATTACGGTTGTCGAGCCGACCGGCCCCGAAATCCACATCTTTGCCAGCATGGGCAACACCGCAATCTGCTCGGTGCTGCATGACCGCATGGAGCTCTCTCCTGGAGCTGTGATCCATCTGGAGCCGGCGCCTGAGCGAATCCATCTGTTCGACCAGGGTAGCGGCGAGCGGCTGGACAAGGGAAGAAGCTGAATGGCGCGGATCATCATCCTCGGCGCCGGCGTCATGGGCTCTGCCATGACGCTTCCGGCCGCTCACGCTGGTAACCGCATCACTCTTGTCGGGACCCATCTCGATGGGGAGATCGTCGGCTCGGTGGCCAGCACAAGTCATCACCCACGCCTCAACATCACTCTGCCTGATGTGGTAACCGCCTGTTCCTGGACCGAATTCGGGGCGGCGATGAACGATGGACCCGATCTGCTTGTACTCGGCGTCTCCTCGGCCGGCATTCCTTGGGCGATCGACCGCATTGCAGAAAGCATCAAGTCGCCCGTGCCGATACTGATGATTACGAAAGGGCTTGCAGCAAGCGACGAAGGCGTGGAAATCCTGCCACATCTGCTTGCCCGCGAGATCGAGCAACGCACCGGCTTGTCGGTCCCGGTGATGGCCGTCGGCGGACCGTGCATTGCCGGCGAACTGGCGGCGCAGCGCGACACCTCTGTGATCGTGGCCGGGCATGATCCCGACCAGGTGGCCGCGGCGTCCCGCATTCTGCGCGCGCCTTTCTATCATGCGCGATCGTCATCCGATCTCGTCGGCGTCGAGATCTGCGCCGCTTTCAAGAATTTCTACACACTCGCCGTTGGAGCTCCCGTCGGGCTGCTCGAGCGCGACGGCAAGGCGCCCAATGGCGCACTGATGCACAATCTTGCCTCGTCGCTATTCTCGCAGTCCCTCGCCGAGATGGCGATTCTGGTCGAAGCCCTGGGTGGAAAGGTCGAGACAGTGCTGGGGCTGGCCGGCTCCGGCGATCTTTATGTGACCTGCCAGGCGGGCCGTAACGGTCGCATGGGGCGCCTGCTCGGCCGCGGCCTGCCCTATTCCGTGGCGAAGCGCGAACACATGAGTTCAGACACGGTCGAGGGCGCGCAACTGGCGCTGGACCTTGGTCCGACTTTGAAGAATATGATGGCCCGGGGTGTACTTCCCCACGATCGCCTGCCGCTGACGAGCGCCATCATCGACGCAATTTGCCATGATGCTCCGCTGGTTTTGTCCTTCGACCGCTATCATCGAGGCTAGCGGAGCCGGGAAACTCGATTGATGCCTCATATCGATGAGCACATGGCTCCGCCGAGCCGCTCTGGACCCGCTGCCGCGGAGTGGACAGGATGATCTGATGGAGAAACCAGCGCGAAAGAAACGCGACGGCCGCCAAGCCGTAACGAGTTCCGTCACGGCCGATCGCGAGGAAGGGCTGCTCGTGCGCGCCGCCTGGCTTGCTTATGTCGGTGACCTGACGCAAGCACAAATCGCCAAGTCTCTTGGCCTGACACGCCTTCGCGTCAACCGGATGCTGGCGCATGCCCGCCAGCGGGGGATCGTTCAGATACGCATCAATTCCAAGGTGGCGAACTGCATCGAGCTGGAGCACCGGCTGCGGGACGCCTATGGCGTTTCCGACCCAATCGTGGTTCCGACACCGCCCGATCCTACCCTGGTGCCACAGGTAATCGCAGCCGCTGCCGGTGAAGCCCTGTCGCATAGAATCCGTGACGGGATATCGGTGGGCGTGGGATGGGGACGGACGCTCCAGCTTAGTCTGCGCTCAGTGACCGTGCGTCCCGTCAAAGGCATGTCGGTCGTTTCCCTGCTCGGCGGGCTCACGCGTGGATCGGCGATCAACATCTATGAAATCGCCTCGCGGCTCGCGGCGCTTTTCGATGCGGAATGCTACTACATCGCAGCACCGGTGTTCACGGATACGGAGGCCACGCGCGATCTGCTTATGCGCCAGTCCATTTTGGAAGACGCCTTCACCCATGCCCGCGACGTTGACGCCGCTTTCGTTTCGGTGGGCGCGGTGCACAAGGACGCCACCATCTTTCGGATCGGACTGGTAGGAGACGATGATCTCAGATCGCTCCAAAAAGCCGGAGCCGTCGGCGATATTTGCGGCCACTGGATCGGCGCCGACGGACAACTGGTCGATCACCCGCTAAACAGCCGTGTCATCGGCCTCGCCCCCGAACATCTGCGCGACGTCGACACTGTGATCCTGCCCTCCGGCGGCCTCGACAAGGTTCCGGTGCTGCGTGCCGTGTTGCGTCTCGGCGTCGTCGATGTGCTGATCACCGACGAGGAAACCGCTGAGGCGATCCTTGCGGAAAAGCCGTAGCGCAGACTGACCTCTACCAGCAGAGCGGCTCGCGAGTGACCGCTTCTCGCGTCACAGAACCTCGTGGATTTCCTCGATCGAAGTCTCGCCGATCCGCTTGTCGAGAACGATCTCGCCGCGCGCCATCGCCACGACCCGGTCACAGCATTCGAAAACATGATGCATGTTGTGGCTGATGAAGACGCTGGTGATGTTCTGGGCCTTGAGGGCGCGAACGAAGCCGATCACCTTTCGCGTCTCCTTGACCGAGAGATGATTGGTCGGCTCGTCGAGGATCATGACTTTCGACTTGAAGTGCATGGCCCGGGCGATCGCCACGCCTTGGCGCTGGCCGCCCGACAGTTCGCCGACCAGCGCGTCGGGCGACCTCAGATGCAGATCGACGTCGGCGATCGCCTTGACGCTTTCGTCACGCATGCGCTTCTGGTCCAGGATGCCGATGCCGAAAACCGAGCCCTTCACCGGCTCGCGCCCGATGAAGACGTTGCGGGCGATGGTCATGGTCGGGACCATCGAATTGTACTGGTAGATCGTCTCGATGCCGCGATCCATGGCGTCGCGCGGGTTCGAGAATCGGACCGGTTCACCTTCGATCCTGATCTCGCCGCCATCGGGCTTTTGGGTGCCTGACAGGATGTTGATCAGCGTCGATTTGCCGGCGCCGTTGTCGCCGACAAGGCCCAGCGCCTCGTCTGGATAAATGTCCAGCGTGACGTTCTTCAAGGCGTGGACGCCGGAATACCATTTCTGGAGTCCCTTGATCGCGATGATGGGTGCCGCCATGATCAGGTCTCCACCTTCATTGCCCTGCCCCGCTTTCGAAGCCAGGCGTTCACGACGACCGCGAAGATAGTCAGGAAGCCGATTGCCATCTTGAACCAGTTGGCGTCAACCTGGCTCAGCACCAGTCCGTTGTCGATGACGCGGATCAGGGCAGCCCCGATGATGCCGCCGAAGATGGTGCCAATGCCGCCAGTCAGCGAGGCGCCACCGATGACGGCAGCCGACACGGCTTGCAACTCCAGCCCCTCGCCGATCGAAGGCAGCGGCGCGCCAAGCCGCATCACCTGAATGGTGCCGGCAAAGCCGGCGAGCACCGAACAGATCATGAAGCAGGCGACCTTCACCCGGGCCGTCGGGATGCCCATCGATTGCGCGGCGGGCAGAAAGCCGCCGGTGGCGCGCACCCAGTTGCCGAAATTCGTGCGCGACAGAAGCACCGTCACCAGGATTGCCACGGCGAGAAACCAGAAGAACGACATGCGAAAGAGGTCGCCCGGCCCCACATAGATCGTAAACAGCCATTTGGGCAGAGCGTTGGCCGGGATGACAGGAGGGAAGCCACCGGAGATTACCACCGTCAGCGAACGCGCGATGAACAGCATGCCAAGCGTGGTGATAAAGCTTGGTATCGCGAAACGAATCGTTATGAACCCGTTGAAGAAGCCAATCAGGGCGGCGATCGCGAGCCCGGCGGCAAAGGCCGGCGCGAACGGCACGCCTGCCGCCAGCATCACCGCCATGGTCATCGGGGTCAGCGCAAATACCGAGCCTACGGAAAGATCAAACTCGCCGCATATCATCAGCAGGGTCACGCCGATCGCGACCAGCCCCATTTCAGGCAGCAGCCCAAGCATTCCGCGCACGTTCTGTGTGTTCAGAAATACGCCGTTCGAGCGAATCTGAAAGACGAGGAGGAGGAGGAGCAGGAACACGACCGCCGCAAGCTCCGGCTTCTCCAGATAGATCTTCATCAAGCGCTTCATCATTCGCTCCGGCTTGGGATTGTTTGCGCTGGCTTGTCGCATCGGCAAGGGGATGGCGGCAGTCTGTCTGCTACCGCCCCTGACAATGGAGATGCCGTTGGAGGATGGGACGGAGCCGACGCCCACGGCCGTGCTGCCTGGCCCTCCCCTTGCCCTCTCCGCGTAAAAGAACGAGGAGAGGACGCCGGCTTCGCGCCTACCGCACGCCTTGTGCGGCCAGTTCCTTGAGCTTCGGCACGTCTTCCTTGACGATGATGCCCTTGCCGGTGTCGATGTCTGCCGGCAGCAGACCGACGTTCTTGGCGAGATAGGCTTCCATCACCGGCATGAAGCCCTGCATGTAGGGCTGCTGGTCGACCTGGACCTGGATGTAACCCGCTTCCATCTGTTGCAGGACTTCCGAGACGATGTCGAAGCCGCCCATCAGCACCTTGCCCGGCTCGATGCCGCGATCGATCAGGACCTGGGCCACGTAGGCATGCCAAAGGCCGGTGTCGAAATACACCGTGGTGTCCGGGTGGGCAGACAGATAGGCGCCAACACGATCGGCGACGACGGCGCCATCTGTGCCGGTGTCGAGCCGTTCAATGACCACTTCGCGTCCGGCATTCGCCGCCTTGTATTCCTCAAGGAACTTCATGACGCCGGCAGCGCGCTGTTCCGACCAGTTCTGACCGGGCGCGGAGACGCCGACGAGCGCCCTGATCTTGCCTTCCTTGGGGAAGAACTCCGACATCTTCTTGCCGAGTTCGTAGCCGGCGGGAATGAAGCCCTGGCCGATGAAAGCCTGGCGGGCATTGCCGGCTGCACCCTCGGTGTCGTCGACGTTGGACGCGATGACCGTGACGCCGGCAGCGCGGGCGTCGGCGATGATCTGGTCGAAGGCATTGTTGTCGACGATCGAGGTGATCAGCGCGTCCGGTTTTGCCGCGAGTGCCGCCTGCATGTTGGCCGACTGTTGCTCGATCGAACCTTCGGTCTGCGTAAAGACCATCTGGCAATTGGCCTGGATCTTGGCGCAGGCGTCGTCAAAGCCCTTCTTCACCGCCTGCCAGAACGGGTTCGACGCCGACGAATGATGCGTGAAGACGATGTTCATCGGCTCCTGTGCGCGTGAGCCGATTGCCGAGCCTCCAGCCAGTACTGCTGCCAAGGCTGCCGAGATAAGTAGCTTCTTCATGGTTCTCCTCCTCCGTAGAAAGCTGCTTCAGGTTCATTTTCAGAGAGTAGATGCGTCGCTCACCCGTCGAAGCGCCGTGAAGGCGCGATCGATCTCCGGGTTCAGTTCCATGCCGAGGCCCGGTCCGGCAGGCACGGTGATCATGCCGTTCTTCACCTGCGGCAAAGCGGTCACAAGGTCGCGGTACCAGGTCTTGTAAAAGGCCCTGACACTCTCCTGGACAAGCGCGTTCGGCGCATTCAGCGACAGGTGGGTCGATGCGCCGAGCACCACTGGACCGGTGCAGTCGTGTGGCGCGACCGGCAGGTGCCATGCTTCAGCCATGGCAGCGATCTTGCGCGCCTCCGAGAGCCCGCCGCACCAGCTGATATCAAGCATGATGACACCGGCCGCTCCGGTTTCGAGAAGGTCACGGAAGGCCCACCGGGAACCGAGCGTTTCCGAAGCCGATATCGGCGCCAGCGAAGCCTCGGCATAGCGTTTCAGGCTGGACAGGCTGTCCATCCTGATCGGATCTTCGTGCCAGAAGGTCTTGTAGGGCGCAAGCTCGCGAGCGATCTGCATGGCCGGCAGCAGCTGCCACATTGAATGGAATTCAACCATGATGTCCATCTTGTCGCCGACCGCATTGCGGATTTTCTCGAATGGCGCCAGCGCGGAATTCAAGTCGGGCTGCGATATATACTGGCCGCGCGTTTTCTCGGCGGCCATGTCGAAGGGCCAGATCTTCATGGCCGTGATACCTTCCTCCAACAACGAATGCGCCAGTTCGTCGGCGCGGTGAAGGAAGCCGTTCAGATCATCATAGGCGTCGCCAGGCTTATCGAGCCCGTAGTTGGCCGTCGTCTGCCCGGTGGCCTTCTTGATGTATTCGGTTCCGGCACAGGTGTTGTAGGTCCTGATCTCGTGCCTGGTGAACCCGCCGAGGAGTTGTGCGATCGGCTGACCCGTCGCCTTTCCGAACAGATCCCAAAGCGCGATGTCGAAAGCGGAATTGCCCCTGACTTCCGCGCCCGTCGATCGGAAACCGAGATAGCCGACGAGGTCGGCGGCAAGCAGGTCGATCTGCAAGGGGTCGCGCCCGATCACGCACGGCGCGACATATTCGTGCAGATAGATCTCGACGGTTTCAGCCATGAAAAAGGTCTCGCCGAGTCCGACGAGGCCTTCGTCCGTGTGAACCAGGACCCACAGAAGGTTCGGCCGCTCCTTGAGCCGCAGCGTTTCCAGTTTCGTGATCTTCATTGCGCCCCTGCTCCTCAGGCGATGCCGGCCGCCAGCAGGGCCTTGACGCTCTCGTCAAAATGCCTCGCCATCAGGTCACGCGCCGACTGGGGATCACCGGTCTCGATTGCTTCGGCGAGGTCGATATGGATCTGGATCATCGCCAACTGCTCGGCATCCGAAGGGCGGGTCCGCCAGCCGATCGGCCAGGTCTGGCGCGATACGCGCTCGAACGCGCCGACGATGAGGCTGAAAACCGGATTCTTCGCAGCCTTGGCGATTTCGAGGTGAAAGGCGAGATCGTGCTCCATGACCTGTTCCGGCCGCTGGAAATTCTCGCGCATGGCGAGCGCGTGCGTCCTGATCCTTTCCACTTCGTCGGCGGTTCTGCGCAAGGCCGCCAGCATGGCGGTGCGGGTCTCAATCGTGCGGCGCACGTCATAGATTTGCTGCACCGTGATCTGCTCGGTGTGGACGCCATGCTCGATCACCAGTGACATCGCGCCATAATCCAGCTCGGCGACGGTAGCCCGTCTGCCCGCCCTCAGGTCGATAAGCCGCATGGCGGCGAGCGAGCTGAAGGCCTCGCGAACCACGGTACGCGAGACGCTCAATTGTCTCGAAAGCGCGGCCTCGCTGGGCAGCCGGTCGCCGGGCCCGAGCTCATGCGCGCGGATATGGCGCGTGATCTCGCCGATCGTATTGCTGACCAGGCTCGCTGCGTCGGAATGTTTTGCGGATACGGCCGTGCTCACGCAATCTCCAGTTCAGGAGTGGGCAAACCTGTATGGCAGGTTTTCCAGATATGTTGATAGTACATAGGAAAGCTGTAAGTCAATCGAGTCTTCGCCGGGAGACCTCGGCATCATCGCCGGAGACATCGATGACCAGAGGCTTGCATGAGCGATGCTGTTGACGCGACCGATGCCGGTCGGCCGGGTGCGGGAGCCTGCGTGGTCGAACAGCGATCATCGCGCTTGGGTAGGCAGACATTCTCGTCGTGAACACCGGCGGGCGGCCGACCATGCCGCCCGAAAATATCTCGACGGACGATTCACTGCTATTTCGATCGACGCACCCCATATGAGCGGAAAGAGTGTCACTTGAGGACTTGCCTATGCTGATTTCGCGTTGGGGACGGTTTGCAGTTTTGTTTGCGGGGTTGTTCCTGACATTTTCCATGGTCGCTGTGGATCACGCCGATGCGCGCCGTGGCGGCAGCTTCGGCAGTCGCGGCATGCGCACTTTCCAGCCGGTCCCGCCGACCAGAGTTGCGCCGCAACCGGCCGCACCGGTCGAGCGCTCGATGACGCCCAATGCGGCCACGAACAATGCGGCCCGTCAGCCGCAGGCATTCCAGCGCCCGGGCTTCTTCAACGGCCTCGGCGGATCGATGATACGTGGGCTGCTTCTCGGCGGTTTGATCGGCGTTCTTCTGGGCCATGGGTTCGGCGGCTTGGCCGGCATGTTGGGTCTTTTGCTCCAAGTACTGCTGTTCGGCGGCGCGATCATGCTGGCGATCCGTTTTTTCCGCTCGCAGGCGGCGCAAAGCCCAGCGCCCGCTACGGCCGGTGCCTCGCGGGGCACCGGGACCTTTGCGCGAAGCGCTGCAGCCCGGCCCGACCCGAGCAACACCACAGCGTTCCCCATTCCAGGCATCGGGTCAGGATTTGGCGGAACGAACCAAGACAATGCTTCCGATGAGATCACTCTCACCCAAACCGATCTGGACACGTTCCAGCACCGGCTGACGGAAGTTCAGGAGGCGTTCGGGCGCGAGGACCATGCTGCATTGCGCCGGTTGGTGACACCCGAGATGGTGTCCTATCTGTCCGAGGAACTTGCCGACAATGCCAAAAAGGGCGTCAGGAACGACGTGTCGGACGTCAGCCTGCTGGAGGCCGATATTGCGGAAAGTTGGCGGGAGGGGGATCGCGACTACGCGACGGCTGCTTTGCGCTATGAGTCTCGCGACGTGACCCGCGGCCGCATCAGCGGCAAGATCGTTGAGGGCGGGGCCGATCAGCTGACGGAGACGGCCGAACTGTGGACCTTTACGCGGCAGAACGGCGGTGACTGGAAGCTTGCCGCAATACAGCAGCCTGGCTGATGTGCTTGCCTTCGTTGAGATCTCTGCCCAGAGGTTGTTCAGGTTTCGCGCTACCACTCGAAGGCCAGCGCCCTTTTCGCGCTTGATCAATCCGTCACGGACTGATGAGGTAGCTCACCAGCGCGCGCCGGCGTCGGCCGGTCGGTCAATCGAGTCTTTAGCACGTCGATGAGGCTGATTGTGATGGCGATCACCGCAGGTCCGAGGACAAGGCCGGATGCTCCGAACAAGACGATGCCGCCGACCGCGCCGATAAACGCCACCACCGTGTGGAGGCGCAACCGATTCCCGACAAGCATCGGATAGAGCAGATTGTCGATGCCGCCGACGATGACGCCGCCCCAGACGGTCAATATCGCTGCGCTGGCCCAAGCTCCCTCCAGTGCGAGATAGACCGCTGCGGGCACCCAGATCACAAACGCCCCGAGCACGGGCACGATGGCAAGAAGTCCCATGACAAGGCCCCAAAAGACTGGCGTCGGCAGGCCGAGCCACCAGAACATCAGGCCACCCAATGTTCCCTGGACGGCGGCGACGAACACGGTGCCGAGCAGTGTTGCATGGACGGTCTCCGCAAAGCGGGACAAGATGTAGGCTGTCTCCGGAGCGCGCAGGGGCGAAAGGCCCGCGACGGCTTGCAGGCCATGTTGGCGGTGGCGCAGAAAATAGAACAGAAGATAAAATGTCAGGCCGAACATCGCGACTTGATAGATGGAGCCACGCAATAGCGATGTGCTTTGTCCCGTCAGCCATTGCACGAATGCGGCGACTGAGCCGGCCGGATCGAATTGGTTCTCGATCCATTGGGCAATGGCCGAAAGCGTGGGATAGCCAGACATGAAGCCGACTGCGTCCCAACCGCGGATGACCTCCTCCAGATAAGTCGCTCCGTTTACCGCCTCGCGAACGAGCTGTTGTGCGACGAGCGCCAGCGGCAGGCCGACGGCGATCGCCGCGACGCTTACCGATATCAGCGCTGCCAGGTTTCGATTTCCGACCCGTCTTTCAACGCACCGATGAGCCGGAGACAGAATGATTGCCAGGACGAGCGCCCAGGTCAATGCCGGCAAAAAAGGCCACGCCAGCAGATAGCAGACGTATAGACCGATCGCCGTCGCTGCCAGGACGCCGAGCAATTTCAATTGTTTCACATCCGGCATCTGTTTCAGATCGGGCATCTCTCGCCGTCTCGCAAGCCCAGCGAGCCTAATGGTTTTCCCGAAGAAAAGGCAGGTCGGTTGCCGTACCCGGTCAGGCTGCCGCTGAGGCGCTTCGAGTGACCTTCGGGGGATTTTGACGGCATGCAAATCGAACCTGATATCGCTCGCCTGCGCTTTGACGGCCTTTCAGCTCGTCTTTGACAGGCAGATGGCTTGAACAAAAGCGACGACAGGAAAACGCTTCAGAACTCCCAAGGAGATGTCAGAACGAGCCCTGCCGTCACGAAGTCAGTCAGATAGCGCGTGGCGAGGCGGCCACCGTTTACTCGAGCGATCGCCGCGATCATGCCATCGGGTGCCGACATGCCGCGTCCCTGGCGAGCAGCAGCACCCATAATTTCCCCATAGACCAGCGCAGCTTCTTCTGTCTGACCGATGAGGCGGTCTGCGAAACGCCGGCGCCAGTCGGCCAACCCTTGCTCCAGCCGTTCGGCATGTTGATCCGGTCTTATCTTCTGGATGCGGAAGGCGATCTCGGCAATCGGTTGGAAGCGCGAGTTCGGCATCGTATCGGATCAGCCAGGCAATGCCTCGTCTGGGCTTCTTTCAACGTTTCGGCAACGACGTTGGTATCGACAAAGATCAAAGCTCGACGCCTCGATTCGGCCGGCGACTTTCACGGATCACCGCCTCAAGGTCGATGTCTGTGCCGGATTGCGCTGAAAGCCGCGGATAGAAGGCAGAAGCGGGCTCACGACCGGCCTCGCGGACCTCGTAAGATTCGAGGGCGCGCTCGACCACCTCCGCAATCGAGCGGTTTTCACGGGCAAGCCGGTGTGCAAGATCACGCGCCTTAGCGCTGCGGACTGAGAGTTGTGGCTCGGCCATATCGGACTCCTTGGCACCCATTGTGTAGGCTCCTGCTAGCAAGATGGCTTCTGATGGCTTGATGTCAAAATCGATCTTGCAGGGCGTGTTGCGGCTTCGCTTGACAGCTTGCGTCCGAGCCCGATGGAGTTGGCCAGTGCCGAGCGACAAACGGCGTAGACGCATTTTCCGAACCAATCGAGCGGGCCAACCTTGCTCTGGGGCGCGCGCTGTCGGCTCGCGCTCCTGCTTCAACGCTGTCGCCGAGGCGCGCGATCCGGCCCGTCATCCAAACCTGCCAGCGAATAGCTCGTGCTTCGCCCGCCGGCTTCATCTCTCACGAGTATCCCTTGCGCCAGGAGATCATTGATATCGCGCAAGGCCGTGTCAGGTGAGGTCTTGGTCAGCACTGCCCATTTCGAGGAGGTGAGCTTGCCTTCGAAGCCGTCCAGGAGCCGATTGACGACGTTGCGCTGGCGTTCGCTTAGAGGTCGTTGGACCATCTCCTCCCAAAAACGGGCCTTTCGCAGCACATTGGCCAAAATCTCCTCGGCCCCGCTGAAGGCGCGGTCGAGACAGCTTAGAAACCATTGCAGCCAAGGGGTGATGTCGAGAGTGCCCTTCTGCGTCCGTTCAAGGATGGCGTAGTAGTCCTTCCGCTCCGCCCGGATTTGCGCGGACATGCTATAGAACCGCTGAGCGCTGCCCTCCGATCGCGCCAACATCATGTCGGCGATCGCGCGGGCGATACGGCCGTTGCCATCCTCGAAGGGATGGATGGTGACGAACCATAGATGGGCGACCCCCGCCTTCAGAACGGGATCAAGCGGCGCGTAACCGTTGAACCAGTCGATGAACGCGGCCATTTCAAGCTTAAGCCGGGCCGCTGCTGGAGCTTCATAGTGGACTTTCTCCCGACCGGTGGGACCTGAGACGACCTGCATCGGACCAGAGGCTTCATGCCGCCACGCACCGACGATAATCTTCGTCATGCCGCTGCGACCCGTCGGAAACAGGGCCGCATGCCAGGCGAACAACCGCTCATCCGTAAGTAGCGCCTGATAGTTCTGAGTTGCGTCGAGCATCATCTCGACCACGCCCTCGACATCGCGGTCGACCCGCGCCAGTGCGCCAATATCCATGCCCAGTCGGCGGGCGATGGAAGACCGCACCTGTTCCTTGTCGAGAATTTCACCCTCTATTTCGCTGGATTTGAGAACGTCCTCCGTTAGGGTCTGAAGCACCGCCTCGGCACGCAATTCGAAGCCTAGCGCCTCCATCCGTCCCAGCAGCCGGCCCTGCCGATGGCGCACCGTCGCCAGTTGATCGGCAAGGTCCTGGCTGCGCCACTCGAACTGCGGCCAGTTTTCAAGCTCGTAGATATAGGTCGCCATATTCTCCGCACTTTTTGCGTCGAATATGGGCCTCAATCGTCGTATATGCAAGATCATTTGCCGCAATTTATGCGGTGAATAGACCAGCTAAACACCGCATGGTCACGGCTTATTATTCCCCATTGTCAGCTTCTTCTCTCAAAGACCTCCCATTTTGACGCTATATCTCGTCAGGTTATGAGGCATTTTGCGATTAGGCAGTGAGAATGGCACTGGTCCAGTACTCCGACAATGGCTTCTTCGCTCCGCGCACGATTGCCGATCCTTTCGCACGACGAGCGACGAACCCGGCCGAACTGCCGGGCTGGGCAAGGATGCCGACCAGCACAAGCTGCGCGTCCGGTCGGGCAAGACCCGCGGTGCCATCTTCGGCTAAACCCATGGCTCACAGCGGGGGCCGCCAAGGCCAATTCACGCTCCAGGGCAGCGTTGGCGACAAGAAGCGCCTTTGCTGCTTCTCTGGCCCACCACGGGCCGCGAGGGCTTCGTCCGCCGCAAGCTCCCAGTCGGCTGCAGGATCAAGTTGCTGTTGCTGCGACCTATCGATTTGGTCGCCCATGGCTATCAGCCCAACACTACCGGCGTGTCGTCATAGCTGTTGGCGACACCGGTCAGGCCGGGAACAGGGATGACCGTGCCATGTCGAAGGCATCATAGTCTGCAAAGCAGATTGGGACCCAGTTCGCCGACCCCATCAGGGCCAGCAGCGTCGAATGGCTGCATCTACAGGCCGGACAGACGACTGCACCCGACCAACGCGCCACAACAGAGGACATCGCAGGTGCCGACGCCATGAGCGGCGCTGCGCCATCACCCGACATCGCAAATCGACCTTAGGCTCTTGTTGTCAAGGTAGAGAGCTGGTCAGTGTCGTAACGGTTCCGCAAGTCTGCAAGCGCTTTCGGATTCGGAGGGCCGTGCGCAGCGAGCCTGGCAAGCTCTTCAAAATAGTGTTCGTGTCCAGGCGGAGAGACGGTCATCAGCACCCGCGCCAGCTCTTCGCTGACATTGGTGATGTTGTGCGGAATGCCCGGTGGAATGAACAGGTAGGTGCCCCCGGTCGCGCGGATCGTCTTGTCCCCAACATGCCAGACGCATTCGCCCTCAAGAAGGTAGAAGGTTTCCTCCTGCACGCGATGAACATGAAGGCCGGTAGCGAACCCGCTCGGGATCGTCCAGTCGAACATGCTCGTGTGTTTCGTATCCTTGCCGGTGACAAGGAACACCATCGGATAGCCACGTAGCATGACCCCCTTATTCTGGTCGGGCATGCGAATGACGGGAGCGACGCTCATCTGATCCTCCATTGGCTCGGCGCTTCTTCCGCAAGCACCGGCTCAGGTTGCCCTCGCCATTTCGACAAGTCGTGAAGCGGCTCCGAAATCGTTGCGAAAAATTCACAAACGGTATCTTCTTCGGGAATGGCGACAACTCTTGCGTTTGGCGCGCATAACTTGACCATCGCTCCGGTGGCTAACCATTACGTCGCTGCAGATAGCGATACCCTGGCCCGCAGCGACCGCGTCGACCGCATGCGGTTCCTCGCGAAAGCTCAGATTGTTGCTGTCCCGGATGTCGAGATCGATAGAGCGGGCAACGCCAGATATCGCGACCAGGTTGGCGCCGCGCGATCACGGTTTATCCAATCAAAATGGATGAGCGGCTAGCTTGGATGCTTTCGGAACGATCCGTGGTCGTGTCGGCTATGCCTTCGACCGCTGGCTACCGTACGTCCGCTGGCGTTGCGATGGGGAAGTGAAGATTGATGAGCACGTCTTTGGAGCGAGCGAGAGCAAGTTTCAGACATGCTATGCAGCCCCGCGCACGGCCGATTGCGACCGCGCGCCTGACGGCGGCGGGATGATGAAGCTGTCGACCTCGTCCCCGGAAGGCATGCCGGAAATGTCCATGGCGAACTCAATGAGAAATTAAGCGCTGTGTAAGGGCATCCGTCATTTTCATCTGTGGCCCGGCCCCGCCCAAGCACACGAGGCGTGCCAACTCGAAGCCTTGGCAATCAATTGCTTCGACCAAACGTTGCGAATACCTGACGCCCGATTTCCTTCTTCTAGTTTGGCGTTTTCCGGGCAGAACTCTACCGGGCGCAGGCGTTTTTCACCATGAGCGCCGTCAGGTGCGAGCATCTCGACTGCGGCAAGGATGCCGGATGGGGATTTGCCAAGTCCAGACAGCCATCGCATTGGTCCTGTTTTGAATACCGCGCCGACGGCGATGCATATCTCTGAGGAGCAATTCGAAAATGATCAGTCCGCCAAGGCGACATGGCGAGTACGCGACCGCGAGACGCCATCCCGCTCGCGATGATGCGCGCGGGCCGGCCTTGACGATCGCCAGACCGGCGCCAGACGGCGGGGCGTGGTCGCCGGCGCTCGGCGGCGTCATCGTGGTGAATTTGAGACGCTGTTTCAGCTGCTCCCCGCAAACTGATTTGCGATCGAGACAACTTTACCCGCTGGCGAAACGGACCCTCAATATGCTGCCTCTAGGTTAGTCCCAGCTAAATGAAGGGGGCTTTCATGCGGGTGACCGAACGATTTTGGCGTTCAGAACGCGGCAACCTCGCCGTGGTGTTTGCGTTGGTCTTGCCGGTCGTGCTGTTGGGCGTCGGAGTGGCGATAGACTTTGCGCGCGTGAGCCGAACTGCCCAACAGTTGCAGGAGGGAGCCGACTCCACGGCCCTTCAGTTAGCCGTGGCAAGCGCGAACAGCAGCGATATGACGTCGGAGCAGCGTCAGCAGAACGTTGATACTTTCGCCAGCCCCACCTTTGTGGCCACGCGAAGTCCCTATAGTGGTGACGCCCACCAGACGGTTGGTTCAACCAATCCCACAATTGTCACGGTTCTATTGCACCAACCCCAGGAATTGGCCTTCTCGGCAATCCTTGGCGTCGCTAAACTTGATATTAGCCGAAGCGCAACCGCGATTGCCTATCCGCGATACCCAGTCTGTCTTCTCGTGCTAGATCGGTCCGCCTCGAACGCATGGTCGAATTCGGGGTCTTCGTCGATAAATGGCCAGAAATGCGTTGCGCAGGTGAATTCAAGATCGGGGTCTGCGCTAGCCACGAATGGCGCATCGTCCATCAGGACATTGGTGACGTCAGTCGTCGGCCCCTCCGGGCCGTCTGCCGGCTTCAACCCTCAACCGCTTTTCGATCAGAAAGAGCTGGCAGATCCCATTATCTCCCGAGTGGTCTGGCCAACAGACAATGTCTGCACCTACAATAACCTGGTGATCAAAAACGCCACCGCAAATCTCGTTCCCGGCACTTTTTGTGGAGGGCTCATCCTGTCGGTCGGAGCGGTGGTCAATCTTGCTGCGGGAACGTATGTTATCAGGACGGGAGGGCTTTCGCTCTCCTCTGGCGCGGTTCTCGATGCAGCTGACGGTACCACCATCGTTCTACTCGACGATCAGGCCACCACTACAATGCAGGCCGGCGCCAAGCTACGCCTGACGGCGCCGACCAGCGGCCCGTGGATGGGGATCGCGCTAGCTCAAAAACCCCAAGGCGTGGAGAGAACCTCCACGCTCATTGGCGGTGGCGATACAGATCTAGGCGGTATAGTCTATCTGCCGTCACAAAAGCTTTTTCTTACAGGTGGGGGTGCATTGTCGACGGACAGTAAGCCTCGCATCTTTGTGGTCAACCGGATCGAGATGAACGGCAATGGCTCAATTTATCTTGCTGGCGCAAGTGACTTATTGACAACGAATTCTGCAACGAGACTGATGAATTGAACTTAGCTATAGCCGGCGCGGTGTTGTGGTACAGACTCATTTGAAGTTCGCTTGCTTCCGTGTTGGACGGAGCGGATATCGAAGGCAACGCGGGACCTCGAGTGGTAACGAATTTAGTCAATCAGCGGATTGTATCGGTTGCTTGATTGACCCGCAGCGAAGCGGCTCGTCAGTCCCTGCCTGGTAGTGAAGCACTGTGCCGATCCCACTGAGTAGACGCCGTATGTACGAGGTGATGCGCTTGGGACAGCCCGGACCGGGCGATTGGCGCCGCGGAGATCGAGCGGGCTTTCGCCCACGCTGGCGAGAGACGCCGAAGCGCGTTCTCGACGCCGCTCCGGGATGTGGGCCCGAATGCCCGGTTGCAATCTCGGCTGTCGGCCACGCGTAGTTGACGTCCGCGCCGATATGCTTGGGAGCCATGACGTCATATGCCCCGCCATAGTGGCGGCTGACGCCTGAGCGGCAATGTCATGGTCGGTTTCTTCGAGACCAGCCGCATTGTTAGGGTCGCCATGAACAACACATGTCCTGTGCGCGACGAGCCGCGACCACGCTGCCCTACATCGGGCAACGCCGTCGGGCGGCTTCGCGGCAAGGTCGATCCCGGTTCCGGTCTCGGCTTGCAGGAGGTCAATTGACGACGCCAGCCTTGTCGTACGCGGGGTTCGTGAGAAAACTTAGCTACGTTAGCGACATTGACATCGAAAATGCGATCACCGAGCGAAAGGTGCAAATGTCGCTCCGCTGACGCTTCAAAGCCAAGCCCTCGCGCGTCACCGATAAGAGCTTTAGCTATCGCGTTGGCGGCATCGTCGCGGTGCCTTAACGTCGAATAGCCGCCCACCTATGGCGCTTGCAATCGATCTCGGCGCGGGTTTTCCCTTGTCTCATCGCCTGTCAGCGCCTTGCAAATGAGCGAGACCAAGCTGTCGCGCGCTCGCTCGTGGAGTGCGCCTTCGGCCGCCATGCAAGGAAATCATCAACGCTCATCCAATCAGCCGGGTTTGTATCGGCGTCTGGCTGGCTGAATTCCACATACATCCACATACAGATGCAGTTCGTTCGGCAGGAAGACGACCCCTCCACGAGCCTTTGATGTCATTGGCAAGGTTGTAGGCGAGGATGGTCATAGCGGGGCACTCCTTTCGCCGTGGAGCGTGCCTGTCTCACGGGAAAATTCCATCACCAGAAGCAGTATTGACGCTCGCGCTTTCTCACAAATCCAACGTCCACGTGATGCCGAAAGGTGCAGCTAGCTTTTTGTGCATCTCGATGGAACACGGGATCGCCGCGAAAGTTCGGTGCACGCAGCGAATCCTCCCCCTCCAGGTATTGCTGCAGATCGGTATTCCGATCGGCCCGCGCTCCCCGCAAGGCGCGGGCCCTGGGGCTGTGGTGCTCATGCCATCTACTTCGATCCGCAAGATGGAATATGATCGGGATAGAAGAACCCTCTCGGTGTGGTTCGTCGCCAGCCGTAAACGATACGAGTTTGAGGGGGTACCGCCGGAAACCTTTGCCGCGTTCCGGGCCGCGTTCGCCAAGGGCCGCTATTTCAACGACCACATCCGCAACAATTTCCGCTACCGTCTGGTTGCGAGCGATAGCGACCCGGGATGACCTGACCTGCCGGCGACTCAGTCGTCCTATCGCTCCAACCGGCGGTTGGTGGACGCGTCGCCGCTGTGGCGCTTAGGGTTGGTTACGGTCCGCGCTCACCTGGCAAGCCCAACCCCCCGCATCCCCCCGCCTGGTGCAAAGCGTTTGATCGGTCCCGCCGTTCTGGCAGTGCGGCGGGACTTTTTTGCGGTCCAGGTGGAGCATCGGCGCGCGGGGAAGGCGCGGTGCACGCAGCACCTTTTCTCATCCAACGTACGCGGTGGCGCGCTGAAGGGTCTCAACGTCGGTCTGCCGCCGGAGCTCAACTAGCTGGACTATTGCTCGACCGGAAGCGGCTCGTGCTGGGACTCAGCGTGGTGGAAGACCTGTCCAAGATCGCGCGCGTCGAACGTTTGGCCGCAGACTGGGCAGTAGACCAAGTGCTTCGACTCGTCCTCTACCGGCCCGTCATGCGGCCTGCCCTCATAGCCCGTCGCGATGTTGTCGGTTCTAATCCGGGGCAACGACAAGTGCCTTTCGTCGGTTTGGCGGCCTATATTTCTCCACCAACCGGACCTTGTCACGGTCGATCGTGACCAGCGGCCCGAGGTCGATCGTCACGGTGTCCTCGTCGATGCGCGTGACCTCGCCTTTGAGGTTGATTTGCTGGCCTCGGTTCACCTTGCTGTGGTCGATGATGGATGTGGGAAGTCGTCACCTGGGATAGAGACGGCTTACGCAGTCCTCTGTTATCCGCCTTCGAACCGTGGCAGCACTCGCCACCTGGTCACCAATGCCTATTTCGCGAGCCATGCCATGGATTCTGGTGCGGGCAGCGTCTTCTTCAAGAGGCTTCTAATATACGCCCGTCATCCTGAGGCTGACCTAGGACCAGAGTTACAAAAGTTGAACTTCATCGGGGAACACTCCTTCTGTCTGCCTGTTCGATTTGCCAGGCGCATCCCGCGCATTCAGACAGGAGAAAGAAGATGAAACGCATCCTTTTGGCTTCGGCCGTGCTGGCGGTGTCGGCCGGGCTTTCCTTTGCCCAGACGACCAGTGGAACTTCGAGCGGAACCTCGACCACGACAACCATGCCCAGCACGACGGATCAGGGCACCGGCACGACGAGCGGCGGCACCAACATGTCCGGCGATCAAGGCACCGACACGACCACGACCAGCGGCACCACAAATGCGAACTCGGCCAGAGACTGCGCGCCCGGCCAGCAGACTGGCAGCGCTCAGCAGGCGGCGCCAGGTCAGCAGGACACGACAGCCAAGACCGCCGCGCCGGGCCAGGTGAAAAAGACCGACGAAGGTTGCTGATTGGCACATCGGCAAAGGTTGGAATCACCAGCGTGTGGCTGGCCGGTCTCCCCCGACCACCGGCCAAAATCACTCGGCTGGCGATCAAATTGCCGCCAGCCGAGCATCAGTTGAGGAACCTTTGCGCTTGCTTGTGCTTTCAGTGGGCACGCCGGGCTTCTGTTTGCTTTCGGTCAGATAGATATCCATCTGCTCGCGCATCTTGCCTGAAGGGAGCTGCGGCCGCGCTCAGAGATACGACCCCCTACATCGGACAACGTAGGTGGGGGCTGATCGTTGCGGCCGGTGACGTTGCCCCCAGTTTCTATCCAGTTTTGAGTTCGTTTCCGGCGTGGGTTGTGCCCTGCTGGGCGGGTGAAGCGGCGGGCGCTGGCGCGGGCCTGCGCGTCGCCGAGGTGTCGATGCTGAAGGTCGCCGAAGTGGTAGCGAGCGCATTGCCACGCAAAGGTCGAGGAGCGCTCCTCGCCCATGCGGATCAGTTTATGTCGTGGTATCACCGGCCTAGAAAGACGACTGACAAGGCCTCCCTTTGCCGGCATGATGCAAGCATCAACATCTGAGCCTTCCATGCTCGAATCGCCAAGGGATGTTGAGAATTTCGGATGACCCGTATCGCAACCTTTAACGTCAACGGCGTGAACGGTCGCCTGCCCTTGCTCATCAAGTGGCTGGGTCAGACCGACTATGACATCGTGTGCCTTCAAGAATTGAAGACTTCGGATGAGAAATTTCCCGCGGAGGCCGTCAGGAACGCCGGTTATGGCGCGATCTGGCACGGGCAAAAGTCCTACAACGGTGTAGCTATACTCGCACGGGGAAAGAAGCCCCTGGAGCGTCGACGCGGCCTGCCGGGTGACCCTGACGACACTCACAGCCGGTATATCGAGGCAGAGGTGGATGGGATCGTCGTGGGGTGCATCTACCTGCCCAACGGCAATCCAGCGCCCGGCCCGAAATTCGACTATAAGCTCCGCTGGTTCGACCGTCTGATCAGCTACGGCCAGCTACTGGTCAAGGAGGGGATCACAAGCGTTCTGTGCGGCGATTACAACGTCGTGCCAACGCCGATCGATGCCGTGGTACCGAGACGTTGGACGGGCGACGCAGTCTACTTTCCGGAGAGCAGGCAGGCCTACGCCGAAATGCTAGACAGTGGGTGGGTGGATGCCGTCCGCTGCATTCATCCGGAGAAAGGCATCTACACGTACTGGAACTTCTCCTACCGAGGCGCTTATGATCGGAGTTCCGGCCTTCGGATGGACCACCTCCTCGTCAGCCCATCACTTTCGAACAGGTTACGTGACGCGGGCGTGGACGCTGACCTGCGAGGCTGGGAAAAGCCGAGTGATCATGTGCCCGCCTGGATAGAGATCGACCCGTCCGGCAAGTAGTTGACATGATCGAATGTTCGGCGGAATCGCTGGGCGTCTTCGCCCACTGCTAATAGATGCGCTGCGAGATTGCTCACGCTGCTTTTCTGGCAGCCGCCCTAAACGGACGGTCAATGGTGAACGCATCTGGACGGATGGCTGCCTCAACCTGGCTCCAGGTCACGGGACGGGCGATTGGGAACCCGGGTCGCGCCCGTGGGGAGAAGGCGCCGACCGCCGTGTTGCCGCGCCCATTGCGAAGGTAGTCGATGAAGATGCGGCCCTTTCGGGCTGCCGGCGCGGCGGAGAGCAGATAGCGATCAGGATGAGCTTCAGCGAGGCGCTTGGCGAACGATCGGGCAAGGAGCCGGGCATTGTCATGCGTGATCTTCGTCCCAAGTGGGGCCATCAGGTGAATTCCCTTGCCGCCCGTCACCTTCGGCCAGCTCTGCAGACCTTCCGCTTCCATGATGTCGCGAAGCGTTAGCGCGGTCTCGATGACTTCATCCCACTCGACCCCCTCGCCCGGATCAAGGTCCAGAACTATGCGGTCGGCATGCTCGATGTCGTCAACGGTGGCATTCCAAGGGTGCAGCTCTACCGCATCCATCTCGACCAGCCCCAGCAAACCGGCAAGGTCGTCCACCCACACGCGCACACCTTCGCCACCCTCACGCTTCTGGAGTCGCAACTGATGCACGGCGGCCGGGATCTTCGGCAACGCGCCCTTGTGATAGAAGGTTGCGCCGAGTGCGTGGCGGACCAGCTTCAGCGGTCGGTGGCCGAGATGGACGAGTGCGTGATCGGCAACCCTCTGCCAATAGCGCGCAAGTTCGTCCTTGGAGGGCGAGACCGCGTCAGGCAGCAATTGCAGGATGTTCTCGCTGGGAGCGCCATGTTTCCGGGCTGGCCCACGCCGCTTTGATGGCGCCGGAGGCTTGGCCGGGATCGGCACGAGGTCTTCGCGCAGACCCTTGAATACTGCCTCGCGCAACACGCCGCGATCAGTGACGCCGCTGAACTGTACCTCGGCCAGCACCTCTGGCCTGACCCACGTCGCCTTCGGCTTCACGATGGGCTCTGACAGAGGCGACTTGCTGATGATCAGCGGGTCGAGCCGCTCTCGAACCAGGTGCGCAGCGCTCAAGGTGTAGCCGCTGCGAGCCTTCCCGGCATAGAGCAGTCGGTCGCCCTCGCGGCGACCGATGTAGAGGGATGCGATGCGGCGCGGGTGAGCGCCCAGCTTCTCGACAAATGCCACGATGGGGAAAGTGTCGCTCTTGATGCACTTCACCTTGAGCCAACTGGTCTGGACCCCTGAGCGGTAGGTGGCATTGGTGCGCTTGGAGACGATGCCCTCCAACCCCATACGGCAGGCATGTTCAAACACGTCCGTGCCGCCCACTTCCAAATGTTCGGCGTAGGTCAATGTCGGCGCTGAGTTCTTCAGCAACTTCTGAAGGGCTGCCTTGCGCTTCACCAGCGGCTGCTGCCGCAGATCGCGCCCGTTGAGGTGCAGCAGATCGAATGCATAGAAGATGAGCCTCGCCGAGTCTGGACTGCCCAACTCCCGTTCCAACGCTTGGTAATCCGGCAGGCCAGTGTCGCCGAGAACGACAGCCTCACCGTCGATGATCGCCGCTTTCACCGGCAAATCCGCCGCCGCTTGAACAATTCGTCGGTATCGGTGCGACCAGTCGTAGCCACGGCGCGTGAAGGCTCGCGCTTTGCCGCCCTCAATGATCAGTTCGGTGCGGTAGCCATCGTACTTGATCTCATGAAGCCATTCGCTGTCCTCAGGCGCGTTCTCGACCAGCGTGGGCGACTGAAACTCAATGAAAGAGAGCCGACCATCCCCAGTTTTGGAACTCATCGCACACTCCTGACCTCCACCCCAACTTTGGTGCCGCTGAATAGGTTCCGGAACAGATCTGGCCGAGGAGTAGGGTCCCGAGCCGGTTTACCCGATCCTTGCTCGAACCGGGCGTGGTTGAGGGAACTCTTATCTACGAATGTCGCTTGCGCTGGCATTGCCTATCAATGCAACAACGTCGAAGGTCTTGTTGGTGTTTTACGAGCCCGGCCCGGGACCGCGCCCGCGGCCTGCCAACTGATCGGCCGTTGGCGGACGCGACGACCTGCGCGAGCGCCCTTGTACTCGTCGGCGGATGGACGACCGCTCTTTTCATCACCGATGCCGTCACGCTCGAGGATGTCAGGGCAACTGACGACGTCGACCTAATTGTCGATCTACTTCGATGCAAGGCTTTCCGGCACGCCCGGCGCGAAATGGATTGCCGAGTACGGGGCAGGCGCCAGCATTGTGCTGGTCAATCGCGTGATGGCCGACATGGCCGCGGCGGCCGTGGCGGGGCCCGGCCTCGCGGTGCTGGCCCGCATCATAGCATAGCGACCCGGGGTTGCGGCGGTTGACCGGGAAATTCTTGGGCGGCAGAGCCTCTCGGTCGTCTACCGCCGCGAGCCCGCGCTGGCGAGTTCGGTTCCAATCATTGTCCGTTCCCGATGAACGTGATGCGGCGACATTTTGGCGCGATGCCGCGCTGAGCGGTCAGAACCTGAAGGTCGACGAGACAATCGACGGCTTGTGTGAGTTGAGCCTTTGCCCATGGCAGTGCGGCGGCTTCCTTTGCTGTGTTGAAGGTCAGTGCCAACTGTTGCTGCCGGTGGTGCTCGGCTGGTGCAACGAGAACTTCAGCCATAGTGAAGGCGCGGTTTGGGCACTGTTTCGGTGAACTGCACACCGACACGGTCGTTCCTGCGCCAGCGCAACACAGACCGATAGGCAACGCCATCGGTCGGCACGTAGAGAAGGAAATGCTCCGGCACCAGGGCTTCGACCGGCACCTTGAGTTCGGCTCCGCCGACGTTCTGGTTTCGAATGGTGCAGGTGATTTCGGAGTTGTTGATGCCGTTAATGATCGCGGCACCCTTCAGGACGCGCTGTCTCCGTTCGCGGCGGTTGTCGCCTTCTTCAACCATTGTGACCTCCGTTAGGCACCCCACTTGTATATCACAACCGCCCACGCGCGAGCCGGATTAAATCGCGGAGCGTTGTTACCCGCGTCGAGCTGCGATGGCTGTCCAGTCGGGTCAAAAAGGGTTTCCATATGGCTCGGCCCCTTGCCTCGGCCTGGATACAGCGCCCTGTCAGGATTCTTGAGCTGCCCTTCCGGGTAGCCGATGGGTCCGCCCGGAAGGGGGTGCTAACGTCCGCCTTCAGACGTTGCGCCAAGTTCTTCGTCGCCAGGCCGGTGCCGACCGCCGTCAAGCGATAGCGCCCGCTGTGCATGGACTTTCCGCACTGGCGAGATCGTGAGCGAGCGCGGAGCCGGCGGCCGGGATTATCTCCATCAGGGAGTCTCTGCCGTCGGTCCGCGCTGTGCAGCGCGCGGGCGATGGCGTTAGGCAGGGAATGGCGGCCGAGGTGAGGGACGGCAAGCCGCGCATTGCCGGGGCAAAGGCCGTGATCATACATGCCGTCCCCGATCTATAGCCAGGATGAAGGCCCGCGCCGAAGCCTACGTTCTGGCTGGTGGCGGTGAAGCAGACCTGAACGCAAGCAAAGAAGAACAAGCCGATCACTGCGCATGTTGCGTAAGGAGACTATTGGGTGCGCTCATGACGCAACCAACGGAACTGTGACAGTTGTCGCATAATTTATCGAGTATCGGTCGAAGTACGGAAACTCGATCGCGAACGCATATTTGGCGGTCAGATGGGCCATTCGAAAGCCGCCGCTGGGGGCGTCGATTGCTATTGTTACGTCGACGTCGGTTAATCCCAAACTCAGCAATTTTGCCGTGGCGATCGCTTTTATCTCGGCTTCGGTCAGCGAATTCTTCATTTGCAGCGCTCGTGAGGACGTTTCCAGAGTATAGCGAACACTTGACATGGCATTCAGAGCCCAGCCGAATGCGAAGATGCCGATCAAAAGCATTATCAGAATAGGCGCGATCAGCGCGAACTCCAGTGCGGCTCCGCCTGATGCCCCACGTATGAAGGCTCTCCCTTTAGCGAACACGTATCACCTGTTTGTGGCTGAGCTCGCGCGAGAGGGAAAACTCGCCGAAACTGAAGGGCGGCGACCAGGTGGCCGTCGCCTGTATTTCAACGAAAACCGCGGAAGCTTTCAAACTGTCGCACAGCACAGATGGATCGACCACGGTGATCCCGCACATATGTTTCCGGCTCAGCGTCACCTGCGCGTCATCGGGATGATTTTCCCAGCTCGAAAGGGCGACGGTCTGGGTAGCCGCGTCGTCGGCTGCCCCTTGCATCACGAGATTGGCCGCCGTTTTCACGCCCGCGCGCATCGACAACGCGCTTGATACAAAAGACCAGCCGTCAATGATGGCAAGAAGTACCAGGCAAAGGATCGGCACAACCAGCGCAAACTCCACCGAGGCAATACCCGAATCGCTCCCGAACATTCGGGCTGGTAACCGTGCCACGAAGATTACTCGACAAGCTTTATCGATTGCGTGGCCGGAATGTCTCGCATTCCAAGGCTCGTGCAATCCTGATTGACGTTCGCATTGCCGGACCACTGCACGGAACTGGCGACGACCTGAGTGCAACCACCTTTGCCCGAGAAATTGCCGAGGTAATTGACATCCTGTGTTGGAAAATACAAAGCGCCGGTCAAAAGCGAATCTGCCGTGCCATTAAACGTGTTCGATCCCGTCCGGTTAGCTTTGTCGCCGTAAAACAGCACCCCCGAATAGGTGCCTGACGTCGGTGCGCTGAGCTTGACGGTGGCCGTGCCGTTCATGCTGACGCCCGCGCTGCCGGCCAGATAGATGATGACTCCCTCGCCTGAAATATTTGCATTCGAGTTCGCTTTGAAATCTCCTCCCTGAATGACGTATACCCCGGCCGAGAGCGTCACATTGCCGCTCAAGCTGAGCCCCCTGCAGTATGTTCCAGGTTGCAACGTCGACTGGTTGCTGTTTTGACAGGGGTTCGTGGCCGGTGGCGCCGGCAAGTCGGCAAAAGGATCGGCAGCGGGCAACGCCTGGGTTATCGGACTGGCGCAGACGGTCGTCACGGGGTTGCTCAACGAAACACCGCCTGCCGATATTAGGCAATCGACCTGAAGGCTTGCCGATCCCTGAAGCTTGATGGCGTCCGCGGCTATCGAATTCGACATTATGACGCAGCCGGTCAGTTTGAGGTTGGAACTGCCGGAAAACAGCGCCGCTTTCGAAGCGGAAGGATCGAGCGCCGTAAGGCAGGCCTTTGAAGCAGCCGTGATAAGAGCCACCGCTCTTGCCCGTGCGCCGACCGGGTTTTGCGTGAATATCGATGTAAAAAACCGATCGAGGTTCTGATGGACGATGACCTCGACGGCCTTTTGGGCGACATTCGGGCCAGAGGACGGGGGCGTGAAGATTTCGATTGTGCCTGTTGACGGGTCCCAGCCGTTCGTCGTCGCTGACAGTGTCGCGGCGGAGACAATCGTTGGCTTGTCAGATCCCGAAACTTTTTCCAAAGCGCCAGCATAGGCCGCCGCATCCGCCACCGCCTGTAATTTCAGGCTGCTAAAATACCAGTAGGAGGTCTCGATACCGAGACCCGCTGCGCCGACGACAATCGGCAACGACAGGGCAAAAATAGTAGCAATGTTGCCGCTCTCGCCTGTTTGTCGCTGACGGCTAACAAACCGCCTCAAGATACGGCCACCCCATTCCATGGAAGTATTAAAGCCGGGATGAATGAAGGAACGGCTAAGGATTTCACTCCATTTTTCCGGTACGCTCCTTGGGCGGCCGGCACGAGCTCCGGGGGCAACTGCTCGACAACGCGGGCCTCTGCTATTGATGGTAATGCAGATTCGCATTTCTAATCGTGCGGATCAGTTGGAGCTGCGATCGAGCATCAGGCCGAGCCACTCGTCGCGACTTAGGTCGCCAGCACTGTCCTGCTCGGCAAGCTCCCGCAGGCGGCCGCCATGCCGGCGAACCCGAGGGCATGCATCTGATCAAGTGTTGGGTTTTCAGCATTCTTTCTTCCTTTCCTTCACTGGTCATAGTTACTGCCGCGGATGTTGGGATGCGCATGCGTCGGCGCACGTAGCGTCGATACGCCTTGGGCATGTGGGCGTTGACAGTGACATGGCCGGAGCGACGTGTTTCAGACGCCGAGCAATTCCAAGGACTGAGCACCAGAACCGAACCTCCCGACGGATTTTCGCGAGCTGGATTCCTCCCTCCCTCCTTATCAAAACCGCCGCTCGCGAATTCGCTGGCGAGTATATCTCCAGCATGATATACATATATCACTCAGAGGATATACAAATGCCGCTCTTCATTCGCGATCCCGACGTCGATGCCATGGCCGTCGAGCTGCAGCAGATTACCAACGCGCGCAGCAAGACCGAGGCCGTCAGAACCGCCTTGCGCCATGAGATCGAGCGCAACCGCGGCAGCGTCCCGCTGCGCGAGAGACTTGCCAAAGTCAAGGAAATGGCGCGGCGGATCGGGCCAGCCAACCCTGATTTCGATATGAAGAAATTCACCGACCAAATGTGGAGCGACGACTGATGTTCGTCGATGCCTCGGTGATCGTTGCCATTCTGAACGAGGAACCTGGCGCGGAAGAACTGGAAAAGCGGCTCGCGGCCGCGACCAAGCCGCTGTATATCTCCCCGCTCGTCCGGTTCGAGGCAGTCCAGGGTCTCGCGCGAGCGTCGGCCGAAGCCATCAAAAAGAACGCCAAGCCCACGGCCAACATGCTGGCGCAAGCCCGTGATACCGTCGACGCCTTTTTGATCGAGATCGCCGGCAAGGAAATCACGATATCCGGCGACATCGGCGACCGGGCGATCGAAGCCAGCATGAAATACGGCAAAGCAGTCGGGCACAAAGCCGATCTCAATTTCGGCGATTGTTTTGCCTACGCCTGCGCGAAGGCTCATCGGCTTGCCCTGCTTTACAAGGGCAATGACTTTTCACAAACTGATCTGGCGTAGGGCTTTCCTGGCCTTGCATCGCGGCGCGAGAGCCGATGGGCCCCTTTTGCATGCTTTGGGCGAATCGTCGTCTTTCATGGCTAAACGCAACAAGATCGTAGGTGCACTGGTCGTCAGGCGCCACAAGCCAGGTGCCTTCCATGAGCAAGTTGTCCATCTGCTGGAGACCTTCGCAGCCCAATCGGTGCTCGCGATCCAGAATGCCAAGCTGTTCCGCGAGATCGAGGAGAAAGGCCGGGAGCTGGAGGCAGCTAGCCGCCACAAGTCCCAGTTCCTCGCGAATATGAGCCACGAGCTCAGGATACCGCGTTCAGTCTTGGGCTTCACAGAACTGCTGGTCGACGGCATCTACGGCGAACTCCCGGACAAGGCGAAGACGACCGTCGCGCGTGTGCAGGCAAACGGCCGTCATCTCCTCGGGCTCATCAACGACGTACTCGACCTTTCCAAGATCGAAGCCGGCCAGCTCACGCTGGCGATCGAGGACTACTCCGTCGCGCAGATTGTTCGATTGACCGTTACGGCTGTCGAGCCGCTGGCACGAGCGAAAAGGCGGCGAGTTCTGGCAGCCCTGGGGACTGGTCCACCGCCGACGCGTGAACCCGTCTAAGATGCCGTTGGTGTCCAGTTTTGGACGTGCGTCGGCGATGTCGTGTGAAGCTTTTTTGATCATCCTATCGAGCGGTTGGAAACTCGTTGGCCTCGAAAACATGGTGATGCACACGGCCGGTGAACATCTTGAGCAGCTCTCCGGTCACATCGCGGCTCTGAAAGCGAACGTCGGAATGCAGCGCCTTGTTGCAGGCGTCCATGTCGGGATAACGGATGGCGAGCGCCATGGCATAGACGGGGGCGCCCTCATCCCGTGCCGTGCCATCCAGAACGCGCACCTCCTCGGCTCCAGGGAATTGCGTCCACAACGGCACTAGCCTTTCCCTGACAAAGCGCCGGAATTCGCTCTCGCGTCCGGGGTGGATTTCGCCTTCGAACAGGGCGTAGCGAATGATCATGGCGAGGGTTTCCTGATTTCTGCGCTTGGGATGGCCGCCGGCCGGCAAGGGCAGGTCGCGGTGCAATCCGTGGATTTGTCGTGCGAATGAGATGCGGGCGCATCGCGTATTGCGCCCGCATCGCCGGGCTCCTACTTGCCCCAGATCTTCTTGTATGCGTCGCGGTAGCCATTGCCGGGGTCGAATGCGTTATTCGGCCCACCGTCGAACTCGACATTGTCTGCCGTCACCACATGCAGCGGCGACAGATAGCCCGACCATTTTTCGCCAGCGATGGCGCGGTTCAGCTCGTCGACCAATTGCCAGCCCTGCAAGTTGAGCGGTTCGGCGACGGTCACCTTCTGGAACTGACCGGCGCGAATGCGCTGATAGGCCGATTCCGAACCGTCGCCGGCGGCGACATTGATCGGCGCGTCGGTACCGGCTTTGCCGGCGGCGGCAAGTGAGGGTCCCATGAAGTCGAAATAGAGATCGTTGATCGCCAGCGAATGCGTCCAGGCATCGCCGTATTTCTGCAGCAGCGAAGTGGTCAGCTGCGGCATGCGCTGCGAAGTCTCGGCGATCGGCGTGTCGACATATTCGAGCACCTTGCCGCCCAGCCGCTCGATCTCCGCCTTCATCTTGTCGGCTTTGGCGATGGCGATGGCATAGGTCGAATCGGTGAAGATGACGACGCCGGGCTTGCCCTTGGCATCGGCGTAGGCCCAGTCGGCCGCGGCCGTGGAGACTTGCATGGCATCCGTCGACACGTTGGCGAACACGCCGCTTTTCTCGTCGGGCCCGATCACCGGTCCGGCATGCCAGGAGACCAACGGGATACCTGCGGCCTTGGCCTGTTCCAGCGCCGGCGCCTGCTCGACCGCGTCAAAACCGTTGATGACGATCCCATTCGGCTTCAACGCCATGGCTTGGCCGAAGGCAGCGGTGCGGCCGCCGATCGAGCCGGCGCCGTCAATCACCTTGACGTCCCAGCCGATCGCCTTGGCTGCTTCCTCGACGCCGTTGGTGACGCCCAGGATGCCGCCGTTCTTGAGGTCGCCGGCGAGCACGACGATCGTCTTGCCTTGCTGCGCCTTCGGACCGGTGGTCGGGCCATCCCAGGCCGTGACCTTCTGCGCATATTTCTGGACCACCGCCATGGCGTCGGCTGTGGCGTCCGCCCGTGCCTGGCCGGCGAACAGGACAGGAGCAGCGATTGTCATGGCCATCAAGGCGACGGATGATTTCAGGAATGTTCTGCGTTGCATGTTGGTACCTCCCTTGGTTTCAAGAAATTGCATGGTCTTTCAAACTCGGCTTTCGATTGGAGTTGGCGACATGTCACCGGCTGATGTCGCCCGCCACCGGACCAACACCGGCCGGATGTGCGTTGACGTAGATGGCGTAGAGGGATGTCTGAGCGGTGATGTAGAGGCGGTTGCGCTTGGGACCGCCGAAACAGACATTGGAAACGAGCTCGGGAACCAGGATACGGCCGATCAGGGTTCCGTCCGGCGCAAGGACGCGCACCGAGTCGGCGCTGGAGGCCCAGATGTTGCCGTCGCGATCGACGCGAAAACCATCGAAGAGGCCTGCCCCGCACTCGGCGAAGATGCCGCCTGCAAGCGCCGAGCGGCCATCGGCGGCAAGGTCATAGGCCTTGATCGCGCGCGGCAGGCCGGGCACATGGCTGGCGCCGCTGTCCGAGACATAGAGGATCGTCTCGTCGGGCGAAAAAGCCAGGCCGTTCGGCTGCACCATGTCGGTGAGAACGGCGCTCACCTCACCCGAAAGCTCGTCGAACCGGTAGACATGGGAGCCGCCGATCTCCGCTCTGGCGATCTTGCCCTCGTAGTGGCTTTCGATGCCGTAGACCGGGTCGGTGAACCAGATCGTACCGTCGGATTTGACCACCACGTCATTGGGTGAATTGAACCGCTTGCCTGCAACGGTTTCGACAAGCGTCTGCCAACGCCCGTCATGCTCGAGCCGGGAGACACGGCGCCCGCCATGCTCGCAAGCAACGACGCGGCCTTCGCGGTCGAGTGTGTGGCCGTTCTGGTAGTTACAATGGGCCTCGAAGATGCTGACGGAACCATCGCTTTCGTCGTAGCGCAGCAGCCGATCGTTCGGGATGTCCGACCACAGCAAATGCCTTGCGGCGGGGACATACACCGGTCCTTCCGCCCAACGGCTACCGGTCCATAGCCGTTCGAGCTTGGCATGCCCGATCATCAGCTTGCCGAACCGATCGTCGAGAACCTCGTAGTCGTTCATTCCATGATCCACGGGTTTGGCTCGATTTGTCACTTCGAGGGCTGCGCGACGGTCTTGGTCCTGTTTGTTTGCGCTGCGCCGCGCTTGCGCTGGGCGTAGCCGGCAATGCCTATGGCGACGAGCAGCGTGACGCCGTTGAACAATGGCTCGACGAAGAACGAGCCGCCGAACTGCTGGATGCCGGAAATGCCGACCGCCAGGATGATGACGCCCGTCATCGTGCCCCAGACGTTGACTCGTCCAGGCTTGATCGTGGTCGAGCCGAGAAAGGCGCCGACGAGAGCCGGCAGCAGATACTCCAGTCCGACGCTGGCTTGGCCAATGCGAAGCTTGGAGGCGAGCAACACTCCTGTCAGCGCCGTCAGGAAGCCCGAGGAGATGAACGCCCCAATGACGAAGCGGCGCACCGGAATGCCATTGAGAGCAGCCGCCTTCGGGTTGGCGCCGATGGCATAAACGTAGCGGCCGATCGGCAGATATTCGAGAATGATCCACAGTGCGACGGCGATGCCAAGCACGTAGAGGCCGGTGATCGGCAGCCCGAACACCATCGTGCCGTTGAGCGCGTAGAAGCCGTTGGGCAACACGCCGACAACCTGCCGGCCGCCAGTGTGCCAAAGCGCCAAGGAATAGAGCACGGTGCCGGTGCCCAGCGTGGCGATGAAAGAGTCGATGCGGGCGACTTCGACCAGCAGGCCGTTGAGGAAGCCGGTCGCGGCGCCGAGAACCAGCACTATCATCACTGCCAGCGGCCACGGAATGCCGAACATGGTCTGCAGACTGATGGCCAGGATGTGCCACAGCACAATGCCGTAGCCGACGGTGAGGTCGATGCGTCCCGACGCCATCGGGATCATCGCCGCCAGCGACAACAGCGCAATAATCGCCTTGTCGGAGATGATCGAGCGCAGGTTAAGCAGCGTCGGGAACGTGTTCGGCAGCAGGATCGAAAACAACAGGATCAGCAACACCGTCAGGATAACCAGCCCGTAGACCGGCAGCAGCCGGATGACCTTCTGCGCCATGGACAAATCAGCCATCTCGCCGCGGGTCGGTTCGAGGGCGCTGGATTCGATCGATTGCATGAGTTCGCTCCCAGAAAGATCAGGCGGCTTCGGAAGCCGATGCCGCGGTGATCACGGCGGATGTGGTGAGGTCTTTGCCGGTGAGTTCGCGAACGATCTGTCCTCGCGAAAACACCAAAGCGCGGTGGCAGATGTGGGCAATCTCCTCGAAATCGGTCGACACCACGACGACGGCGAGGCCGGCTTCAAGCGCGCGGCCGATCAGCCGGTAGACCTCAGCCTTGGCGCCGACATCGACGCCGGCCGTCGGATCCTCGGCGATCAGCAATGTACGCCCGGTGTGCAGCCAGCGCCCGACGACCACCTTTTGCTGGTTGCCACCCGACAGCGCCTCTATCGGCAGGTTTGGATCGTTGGGGCGCAGCCCGACGGAACTGCCGATCGCCTGCGCCAGCGCAGCCTCCTTGTGAGGCGCAAGGAAGGAAAACAGGCCGCGCTTGCCGGCGCCGGGATTGAGGAAACTGTTCTCACGGATCGACAAGGATCCAGCGATTGATTCTTCGGTCCTGTCGCGCGCGATCAGGCCGATGCCGGACGACATCGCCGCGATCGGGCTGGACAGGTCCGGCACAGCCCCGCGGATCGTCACCGTGCCGGAAAAGGCCTGGCAGCCAAACAGCGCCCGGCCAACCAGTTCCTGCCCGGCGCCGCGCAGGCCGACCAGGCCGAGCAACTCACCCTTGCGCACGTCGAAAGACACCGGGCCGGCACCGGCGCAGACAAGGTCGCGGACAGCACAGATCGTCTCGCCGGCCTGCGTTTGAGCCTTGCTGAAAACCTGGCTGACCGGACGGCCGACGATCATCTCGACCAGTTCGTCCGGTTTTGTGTCGGCGACTTTCTTCTCGCCGACCAGCCTGCCGTCGCGCAGCACGGCGACGCGGTCGGCGATGCGGAAAATTTCATCCAGGCGGTGCGAGACATAGATCATGCCGACGCCGCGCTGCTTGAGCGGACGGATGGCGTCGAACAGCCGCTCGACCTCGTCGGCGGGAAGGCTGGCGGTCGGCTCGTCGAGCACCAGCACATCGGCCTCGGTAGCCAAGGCGCGAGCGATGGCGACCAGCGATTTTTCTGTACGCGTCAGATCCTGAACGCGTGTCGTCGGGTCGAAGTCACAGCCGACCAGCTTTAACGCCTCATGCGCCCTCGCCTCCGTCGATCGCCAGTCGATGAGCCCGGAGCGCAGCGAAAAGCCCTGGGCCAGGCCGACATTCTCGCCGACCGTCATCCATTCGATAAGACCGAGATCCTGGTGAATGAAGGCGACGGGCTGGCGCTGGTTCGGCCGCGGCGGGCGATGATGGTAGGGCTCGCCGCGAAACCGGATTTGGCCGCCATCCGGCCGATAGATGCCGGCGAGCGTCTTGATCAGCGTCGACTTGCCGGCGCCATTCTCGCCGAGCAGCGCCAGGATCTCGCCCTTGTGCAGATCAAGCGTCACGTCGGAGAGCGCGCGGGTGCCGCCGAACTCCTTCGTAATTGACTTGAACTCGATCAGTTTTTGCTCGGTCACAATGCGTTCCTCCCGAGATCGCCCAAATGATGTTATCGATAACATTTCTAACCGTCAAGCATCAAAGAATAAGGCCAACGGATCAGCTGGTCTTGCCGTCGAGCAGACGCATCGTCTCGGCCGAATCGTTCGGCCCCAATCCAGCGGCGCAGAGCAGGCGATGGATCTCGACCACCTGCCCGGTCATCGGCATCGGCGTCTTGGTTTTCAGCGCGAAGGCCTGCAGCGAATCCAGATCCTTCAGCATGTTGTCGATGCGGCCGGTGGCTGAAAAATCCCGGGCAGCGAATTTTGCCATGAACTCCTGCATGATGCTGGAGTCGGCCCGCCCGCCCTTGAGTGCAGCGGGGATTGCCTTCGGGTCTACGCCGCCGGCTTCGGCAAGCTTCACGGCTTCGGCGACAGCCTGGAACAGTACGGCGCAGAACAGCTGGTTGATCAGCTTGGTCGTCTGCCCTGCCCCACTTGGGCCCATGAGAGTGTAGTTGGCGCAGAGATGCCGCATCACCGTGCGCGCCTGTTCGAAGTCTTCAGCCTCGCCACCCGCCATGACGGTCAGCCTGCCGGCCAGCGCGCCGGGAACGCCGCCCGAAAGCGGGCAGTCGAGCCATTTCATGCCGGTCTCGGCAGACAGCTTCCCGGCCATCTGCGCGGTGTCGACGGGATCGATCGAAGACATATCGATCAGCAGCTTCTCCGACGACGCCGCAGCAGCGACACCTGCATCGCCGAACACCACCGAACGCACGATATCGGCATGGTTGAGACTGAGAATGACGAAGCTGCTCGCCCGCGTTGCTTCGGCCACCGACGCGGCGGCAGCAGCACCCTTTGCAGTCAGCGCTGCAACCTTGACCTTGTCCAGATCGAATACCGTTACGGCTTGCCCAGTCTCGATCAGGCGTGTGGCGATCGCCGACCCCATGATGCCGGCACCGACAACGGCGACTTTTGTTGGTTGCGTCATTTCAACGTGCCTTTTTCCTTGATGCTGACAGGGCTGACCCCAAGTGCACCCAGACCCTGCAACACTCTATCGGCAATCGTGTCGACAGGCGCCTCGATGTCCACTGTGACCACCAGCTTCTCGTCACCTGGATGCTCCAGTGTGGCGAACTGGCTGTCGAGCAGCGCGGGCGGAAAGAAGTGGCTGCGGCGCTCGGCGAGCCTGGCTTGCAACACCGCACGTGAACCGTCCAAAAATACGAAAAGCACGGGCCCAATGGCACCATCGCGAAGACGATCGCGATAGGATTTCTTCAGCGCCGAGCAACTCGCGACGAGCCCGCGTCCTTGCTCATGTGCATGGCGCAAGGCTGCGCCCAACAGGTCCAGCCAAGGCCAACGATCCTCGTCGGTAAGCGGTATGCCCGCCGACATTTTCTCGACATTCCCGCGCGGGTGCAGCGCGTCGCCTTCGACAAAAGCGAGCCCTAGACGAGCCGCGATCGCGATGCCAATGCTGGTCTTGCCGCAGCCGCTGACACCCATCACGACGATGGACCAGGACTCAGAGGCAGGTTGTGATGCCGCCATCGACATAGAGCGTGTGTCCATTGACAAAGGATGAGGCCGGTCCAGCCAGAAAGATCGCCGCGCCGACCAGTTCGCCGACATCGCCCCAACGACCCGCCGGTGTGCGGTTGGTCAGCCAGGCTGAAAACTCGGGATTATCGACCAGCGCCTGGTTGAGCGGCGTCTTGAAGTAACCGGGCGCAATGGAATTGATCTGCAAGCCGTGCTTCGCCCAATCGGCACACATGCCGCGCGTCAGGTTGCGCACAGCGCCTTTCGTGGCCGTATAGGGCGCGATGTTCGTCCGTGCCAGTTCGCTTTGCACCGAGGCGATATTGATGATCTTGCCGCGCCGCCGCGGGATCATGTGCCGCGCCACCGCTTGTCCCACGAAGAACACGCTGGAGATGTTGGTGCGCAAGAGTTCCTCCCATTTGTCGGCGGGGAAATCCTCGAGCGGCATTCGGAACTGCATGCCGGCATTGTTGATAAGGATATCGATGGCGCCGATCGTCGTCTCGATCTCCGCGACGCCGTTCGCCACCGCAGCATGATCGGTGACGTCGAAGACGGCGCTATGGACCTTGTGTCCCTTCGCTGTCAGTGCATCCGCAGCCGTTTTGACCTTTTCGGCGCTGCGTCCGTTGAGCACGATTTCGGCGCCGTGCTGCGCCAACCCCTCGGCCAGCGCCAGGCCGATCCCCTGTCCCGAGCCGGTGACCAGCGCCCGCATGCCGGTCAAATCGAACAATGAACTGCCCAAATGCTCCTCCTGAGCAATGTTTCCTGAGCGGCCACGATTTCCAACGCACTGCCGCCAGTCCCTATTGACATGAATGTTATCGATAACATAGTCAATGGAAAAATGAGTTCGCACAGGAGACGACGCCGTGACCGACATTTTGATGACAGGTCCCTATCCCGATTGGGACATGGGAGATCTTGAGGCGAAATATCGCGTCCACAAACTTTGGCAGTCCGAGGACAAGGACGCGTTGCTCTCAAGCCACGCCGGCGCGATCCGCGCCATAGCTACGCGCGGCGAGCTTGGCGCAAGTGCTGCGCTGATGAGAAAGCTGCCGCAGCTCGAAATCGTTTCCTGCTATGGCGTCGGCACCGACGCCATCGACCTTGCCTATGCCAGTGCGAACGGCATTCGTGTCACCAATACACCTGATGTTCTAACGGAGGACGTAGCCGATATCGGGATCGGGCTGCTGCTCGCCGTGGCGCGAAAAATCCCGCAGGCCGACGCCTATGTACGCGATGGAAGCTGGCGCAAGGGCAATATGGGGCTGGTCACGCGTGTCTGTGGAAAAAGGCTGGGCATTGTCGGCATGGGCCGCGTCGGTGCGGCGGTGGCGAAGCGCGCCGCTGCATTCGACTGCACGATTTCCTACTTCGACAACCGCAAGCGCGAAGATCTTCCTTATGCTTTTGTCGGCGATCTGGTCGAACTGGCGCGCGACAGCGAATTTCTGATCGTAACGCTCGCCGGCGGCGAAAGCACAAAACACATGATTAATGCGTCGATCCTGGCAGCGCTCGGAGCAGACGGTATCGTCATAAATATTTCGCGCGGCAGCACGATCGACGAGACCGCGTTGCTCGCGGCCCTGGAATCCAGTGCCATCAAGGGTGCCGGGCTCGACGTGTTCTGGAACGAGCCAACCATCGACGAGCGCTTCCTGAAGCTTACCAACGTCGTGCTGCAACCGCACCACGCCAGCGGCACGGTGGAAACCCGCAAGGCCATGGGTCAGCTCGTTCGCGATAATCTCGCGGCCCATTTCGGCGGACAGACTTTGCTGACACCGGTCGTCTGAGAAGGGATCACATCATGAAGTCGATCGTCATCCACGCGGCAAAAGACCTGCGGATCGAGGAGACCGATCCGGGCTCCCCTGGCGCCGGACAGGTCGAGATCGCGGTCGAGGCTGGCGGCATCTGCGGCTCGGACCTGCATTATTACAACCATGGCGGCTTCGGCGCGATCCGCCTTCGTGAACCCATGATTCTTGGCCATGAGGTTGCGGGCACGGTGCGGGCCCTCGGCGACGGCATCTCCACACTTGCGGTCGGCGATCGCGTGGCGATCTCGCCCAGCCGAGCCTGCAATGCCTGTCGCTACTGCCTGCAAGGCATGCAGAACCAGTGCCTCGACATGCGCTTCTATGGCAGCGCCATGCCGATGCCGCACATCCAGGGCGCCTTCCGCCAGCGCCTGATCGCCGAGGCGTGGCAGTGCCACAGAATAGCCGACCACATCTCCATCAACGAAGCCGCTTTCGCCGAGCCCTTCGCGGTGACGCTGCATGCCATGAACCGCGCCGGCTCGCTGCTCGGCAAGCGGGTTCTGGTCACCGGCTGCGGGCCGATCGGCGCGCTTTGCATCCTCGCCGCACGAGCCCACGGCGCGCGCGAGATCGTCGCCACCGATGTCATGGAGGGCGTGCTGGCGAAGGCCCTGGAGATCGGTGCCGACCGGACGATCAATGTCGCGACGAACAGCGAAGAGCTCGCCGCCTACAATGTCGACAAGGGTAGTTTCGACGTGATGTTCGAGGCCTCCGGCAATGAACGCGCGGTGCGTGCAGGGCTCGATGTCCTGAAGCCGCGCGGCGTGCTCGTGCAGCTCGGTCTCGGCGGCGATCTGTCGATCCCGCAGAACCTCGTCGTCGCGAAAGAGATCGAGATGCGGGGCACTTTCCGTTTCCACGAGGAGTTTGCGATCGCCGTCGACCTGATCAATCGCCGCCGGGTGGATGTCAAACCGCTACTGACGGGCATCTATCCTCTCGACGAGGCGGTCGCGGCTTTCGACATCGCCGGTGACCGAAACAAATCCATGAAGGTTCAGATCGCGTTCTGAAGATCCTTCGGTTGCGCTGGAGGCGCATCGGCACATCGCATGAAATCACGTCGGCGCCAACCGCCGCCAAGGCGGCGTGTGCCACATCGAAATCCTGCTCGCCAGTTCCCGACCCGACGCCGATGCCGCCCGCAAGGCGTCCGCCGAAGCGGATCGGCAAGCCCCCGGGCAAATTGGTCACGCCGCCCTGCGATGCGATACCGGCTGAGAGCGCCGCTTCGAACGCCATGCCGCCAGTAGCGGCGTTTATTGACGCTGCGGTGCGCGCCTTCGCCTGCGCCGTACGCATGCTGAGGAACCGCGCGCCATCCATGCGCAGACTGGCGAGGACTTCGCCGCTCGCATCGACGACCACGAGACATTGCGACGCCCATCGTGACGGCGCGCGCTGCTCCGGCTTTCAAGGCACCGTCATGCGTGAGGGTGATGGTCTCGCGAAACATCGCTGCTGGGCTGCCCTTCGCTGCGTTTGAATCGATGCAGGAGCTCAGGTGCTTTCGCGCTCGACGACGCGATAGCTTGTGAGGACGATTTCTTCGCCGTGTCGTTTCTCGTCGCCTCGGATCACCTGGATCAATCTGCGGGCGGCCTGTTGCCCGATGCCGTAGCAGTCGACATTCACGGTGGTGATGCCGGGATGGCAAAAGGCGGCTACCTCGTAGTCGCCGAAGCCGGCAATGGCGATGTCCTGCGGGATCCGCATGCCCCGGCGCTTGCATTCCATCAGTGCGCCGAAGGCCGAAAGGTCCGAAACGCAGAGTACGGCTTGCGTGTCCGGCCAGCGCTCCAGCATGCTGACGACGGCCTGGCCTCCCTGCTCGATGGATATCGGCGGCACGCCAAAGGAAACGAGGCGCCCGGTTGGCAGGCCGAGCTCCTCAATGGCTCTGACAAAGCCTTCGCGCCGTTGGCTGCCGCGCGTGTCGCGCGAGGTCGTGCCACCGATGTAACCGAATTTATTGTAGCCTTTTCTGGCCAGCGTCTTGACGAGAAGCCCCATGGCCTCTTCGTTGGAGAATCCGACCACCTGATCGATGGGTTTCGCCGGCAACTCCCAGGTTTCGACTACAGGGATGCCCGCGTTTTTAAGAAGCCGGCGGGCGCGCTCCGTATGGGCGCCGCCGGTCAGAATGATGCCTTCGGGCCGCCGACGGAGCATCGCTTCGATCAGCTTTTCCTCCTTCTCGACCGTATAGTCGGTGTAGCCGAGCAGAAGCTGGAGTCCCGTGCTCTCCAGTTCATCCGTTATGCCGCGCGCCGTATCGGCGAAGTTGGAATTGTTGAGTGATGGAACCATCGCGGCAACAAATCCAGTCTTGCGCGAGGACAGGCTGCCGGCCGATTGGTCGAGCACGTAGCCGAGGTCGTTGACCGCGACCATGATCTTTTCCCGCGTCGCCTTGGAAACGAGGCTGCCCTCTTTCAGGGCGCGTGAAACCGTCATGGTGGACACACCTGCCCGCCGCGCCACGTCGACCATCGTCGGGGCGTGGCTCTCGCCCGGTCTCGATGAGGCTGCCTTGGCCATCATGCCGGTCCACCAGCCGGCAGCGATGTGCCCAAGCAAAACGCTGGACACTCGGGCACAAGGTCTCTGCGGCGTCCGGCATCGCTCATGAACCACCCGTTGGAATCAACTTCACGCAAGGCATGTTATCGATACCATATCAAAAGACAACAGCCACATACGGCCCAAGCGTAAACATGGTCATGAGCACCGGTTTGGTCCGCGATCACACTTTGGCTCTACTGCCGACGACGATTGCCGAATGAGGTCCGCCCGACAGGACCGGACACCGTTTCTTCGATGCCTGCCGGGCGTGGGTGCGCCAGCTCTGTCAGCCAGCCCATAGCGAGCAAGTCGACGGTGTAGGCGACGGGATCAGGAGCAGCAGGGCAGGAACGCCCGCCATTGGGATGCCGGGACCACACGATAGACCGCCTTCATGTAGTTGGCGCTCCCGAGCAGATAGATCGCCGGTCCGCCAGTGAGGATCAGGACTTAGGTTAGGCCGTCTTGAGCGGATCATGGGAATGCGCCAGCACCAGATCGTTGCCGACGGCGGCGGCGATGACCCCGCCGACCAGGATCCCGCGGGCATAACGAGGCCTATCTGCCGAATTGTCGGAGGTTAGAAACTCTTCCGCCGAGGAGAACGACTTCGCGTTGAAACCGAACGCTCTAAGCAGGTCTGGCAGGGACTCGCGCACGGATTCATCGTCGTCGACGACAGACACGAGTGGTTGCACAACTTTCATCGAATCCCCGCTGAACTCTGCGCATTGCCCATAGCCGATGCGCGCACGGTGCCGACCTCGCGAAGCCCTTCCCCGAAGTACTCCGGGATGGAGAATGAGAACGTAGCACCCGGGCCACGGTTCCGTTCAGCCCACAGGCGTCCGTTATGGCTCTCTATGATGGTGCGGCTGACGGACAACCCGATCCCCATGCCCTCGCTCTTGGTTGTATAGAACGCCTCGAAGAGGCGCGCCGTTCCTTCCGGCCCGAAACCAACGCCGGCGTCCTGTACGGAGAGGTGCACGTGATCGTCTTCGTCCAATTCGGTTCTGATCACCAGCTGCTTCGCGCGGTCATCGACGCCGCTCATCGCATCGGAAGCGTTCCGCAGCAGGTTTATGATTACCTGTTGAAGCTGGACCCGGTCACCGCCGACCGGCGGAAGCCCGTCGGCGAACTCGGTGTGCAGCACCACCCGGTTTCGTTGAAGATCGCCGGACGACAGTGCAATCACCTCTCGCGCAGCCTCGTTCAGATCAATTGGTTCGATCGTTGGGGGCCGTTTGCTGAAAAGCGCGCGCAATCGTGCAATCACGTCCGCCGCACGATTGCCGTCGCGGATGGTGCGGCGCGCGGTTTCTTGCGCGACCTCGATGTTTGGCGGGTCGGCCGCCAGCATGCGAAGGCACGTGCTGGCATTGGTAATGAGGCTGATTGACCTCATGCGCGATCGAGCCCGTTATTGCGCCGAGGCTCATTATCCTCGTGAGGTGGGCGAGTTCCGACCTAAGTTTGTCTGCGCCTGCGCCAACAGCCGGCTTTGTGTCACGTCCTGAACCGCGCCAACGCATTCCAGTCGACCGGTATCGTGCTTTATCACGCGGCCGAATACTCTGACGTGTTTAATCCTGCCATCAGCCATGAGAAGCCTGATGTCGTATTCGGGATTGTCCCGACCGGAGCGCACCCGACGGGCGGCTGCACGATGCCAACAGCCTTGATCGTCGCCAGCAGCAGGGGGCCTGCGGGCTGGACTTGGAACGGCGCGCCTTGTCGGGATTGTCCTTGAGCGAGCGCGGATCAACGAATTTCAGTTCCATTGGAATGCTCCTGGAGGGTTGCGGACGCGGCCTTTTCACCGGTCCTTTCTCGTCTTCTTTCCGAAGACATCACCCGGCCCGCGGAGCGGGCGGGCCGGTGCAACTGCCTGGTGAGCTTCCCTGCCCGGCAGGCCAAGCGGGGCTTTCAGCCCTGCGCCGGACGACGCGGCCGGGATTGCGAGGCTGGCGGTTGAGCGTCAGCGCCACCGGTCCGACCGATCAGCGAGCGGGTTTTCCTTGCCCCCCATTTTCCTCTCCCCACGCTGTCCAAATCTGCTGGGCGGAGCGCTCACGCCTGACGGAGCTTGAAATCCGTGTATATTATGGCAATATACACTGATGATCGAATGGGAACGGATTGCCGGCTTCGACTGGGATGCGGGCAACGCCCGCAAGAGCATCGACAAGCACGACGTCAGCCAGGCCGAGGCGGAACAGGTGTTCTTCAACGAGCCGTTGCTGACCGTTCCCGACGCAAAGCACAGCGCCATCGAGCAACGAATTCATGCTCTGGGGCGCACCGATGATGGAAGGCTGCTGCACATCACCTTCACGCTTCGGGACAAGGACACCAAGATCCGGGTGATTTCCGCCCGGGATATGAGCCGCAAGGAGCGAGGCTACTATGACCAAGACAGCTAAGCCGGTTCCGACCTTTGCATCGGAGGCCGAGGAGCGCGCCTTCTGGGAGTCCAACGACTCCAGTGAGCATGTCGATTGGAGCAAGGCAGAGCGGGTCCGCCTGCCCAACCTCAAGCCGTCGTCGACCTCGATCTCGTTGCGGCTGCCCAATAGCCTGCTCGAACGGATCAAGGTCGCGGCGAACAAGCGCGACGTGCCCTATCAGTCCCTTATCAAGACCTGGCTGTCCGAGAAGATTGACGCCTCTCGAGGCTAAGGAGGAAAGCCGCTCAAGCAGGCGAAAATCCTCTCCGACTGCCGGGCGGCTCTGCAACTCGAGGCGGGACTGAAGGAGATCATTTTCGCTACAACCGCGGACGACGATACCCATGCGACCGATGCGGCAGTCGCCGTCGAGAAAGCCCTCCAGGAAGAGAGGCACGACCTGATGCGTTCGCGGGCCGGCCCGCGCCGGCGCTCTCCTAAACTAAGCTCGGATCGCGAGGGGACGTAGATGCTCACTCAGCAAGATGCCCAGAACGCGAGCGTCAAGGCGACCCATCGCGAGTGGGTTGGTCTCGCGGTGCTCGCCTTGCCCTGCGTCCTCTACGCGATGGACCTCACGGTGCTGAACCTGGCGATCCCGTCACTCACGACGGATCTGAAACCGACGGCGGCGAAACTTCTGTGGATCGTTGACATCTACGGATTTCTCGCTGCCGGCGCGCTTCTGATCATGGGAGCTCTGGGCGACCGTATCGGCCGCCGAAGGCTCCTGCTGATCGGATCGGCCGCCTTCGCCGTCGTGTCTCTCCTGGCGGCGTTCTCGAAGAGCGCAGCGATGCTGATCGTGGCGCGCGGCCTCCTCGGAATCGCTGGTGCAACCATGGCGCCATCGACGCTCTCGCTCATCGGCAACATGTTTCAGAACGAGCGTGAGAAGACGTTCGCCGTGAGCGTTTGGGTGTCGAGCTTCTCCTTCGGCGGGGCGATCGGGCCCGTCGTGGGCGGCATGCTCATCGCTCGCTTCTGGTGGGGCGCGGTCTTCCTGGCTCCTGTCCCGATCATGGCGCTGTTGCTGATCCTTGGCCCAAGGCTGCTGCCCGAGCATCGCAGCAAGAAGGCGGGGCGCATCGATATCGTTAGTGCGATTTTGACTTTGGCGACCGTGCTGCCAATCATCTTCGCCATCAAGCACATCGCGGAGGGAGGTGACGCTCAGCTTGGGGGGCTCGCCGCCGCCGTCGGCCTAATCTGCGGGGGCGTGTTCGTGCGCCGCCAACTGAAGCTGGAAGTCCCGTTGCTCGACCTGCGCCTCTTCAGGCTACCGGCGCTATCAGTGGCGTTGAGCGTCAATGCACTCGATTTCCTGGTGGGTTTCGGGATTCTGGTGGTGGTAGCGCAGTATCTCCAGCTCGTGCTGGGGCTCTCGCCGGTCGATGCCGGGCTGTGGGGCGTTCCTGCGGGACTCGGCTTCGTGGTGGGGTCTCTTCTGACCTCGGCTCTCCTGAGGGTGCTCCGGCCAGCGTATGCGTTGGGCAGCGGCCTGATGTTGGGCGCCGTCGGTCTCGCGTTGATGGCCTATGCGATCGGGGTGCACAGCCTGATCTTGATCACCCTCGGGAACACGCTGTTCGCCGTGGGTTCCGCGCCGGGGACCACGGTGGTCGCCGATCTCGTCGTGAGCTCCGCTCCAAAAGATCAGTCAGGTTCGGCGTCGGCGCTATCAGAGACTTGCTCGGAGTTCGGTGGCGCGCTTGGCATTGCCTTGCTGGGCAGTCTGGTGACGTTTCATCTATCGGCAGATGCTTGCCGTGGCGCTGCCTGCGGGCGTGCCCGCTCCCGCCGCTGAGACCGCTTTGCGTGGTATCGGTGCTGCGAGGGCGGCCGCGCAGACCTGGAACGATGGGGCCGCGTTGCTGGAAGCGGCTAAGCACGCCTACACGAGCGCCGCCGGCATCGCCCTCCTGGCGAGCGCGGCCATTACTGTCCTGACGGCCATCCTGGCGGTGACAATGTTCAAATCCCGAGCTTCCATCGAAGGCGGTGTCGCCGTAGACGTTGAGCCGCCCTGACAGGTATTGAACGACATGGTTCCGCAATCGATCAGTTCCGCACTTCCAGGTTCTCAAATTAAGGGCCAATCCTGACCGAAACGACTGCATTCTTACGGTTAACTGCCAAGCGATACCTGATGGACCAACCCCTTCTTGCCAACCACCCCGCTTCGAGACCAGCCGGCCGTTCCTGATTGCCGGTCTTAGCGAGCGCTACAGCTGCGAAACCAGTGCCGCCATTCCGATGCAATGGCAGCGCTTCGGCCCCTATATCGGCAACATCCGGGGCGAGACCGGCGACGTCGCCTACGGCGTCTGTGTGAATGGGACGATGCCGGCAATTTCGACTACATCGCCGGTGTCGAAGTGAGCGACTTTTCCGACCTCCCCAGGGAGCTCAGCCGGGTGCGCATACCGGCCCAGAAATATGCTGTGTTTTCGCATCGAGAGCACATCTCGACCATTCGCCGGACCGTCAACACGATCTGGAACAAATGGCTGCCGGCCTCCGGGCACGAGATAGCGGACGCGCCCGAATTCGAGCGCTATGGTCCGGAGTTCGATCCGCGCAGCGGCAATGGCGGGCTGGAAATCTGGATTCCGGTCAGGCTTGATCAGCGACAGGTCAAGATCCCGGTTCTGGCCAACCAGAGCCTTGCCGAAAGAATGGTGAGGCTCTTCCTCGATCAGTTTGAAGCAGGCCGCCTGGCAGATGGGCCGGGCGGCAGTTAGAATGTCGTTGGTCCACAAGGTCAGCGTCTTATAGCGCTTCGAGCGGGCAAAGCCGATGCTGGCTGTGAAGCCCCACAGTGTAATGGTGTATCATCGAACCTGAGGCGTCCGATGAGGATGCCCTGTGGCAAGTGTTCTTCACGCCAGAGCCCGGACCACGCTGCGTCTTCGAGGAGATCAGGGTCGAGTCTGAAGGGATCGACGGCCTCCTGGCTGTTCCAGATGGTGCGCTCGGGATCGTGATCCTGGCTCACGGCAGCGACAGCGGGCGTTTCAGCCCGCGCAACAATGTTGCGGCGGCTTAGAGGCAGGCAGGTTTGGCGACGCTTCTGCTCGACCGGCTGAAAAAGCTTGAGCGTGCCGGAATCGCGGGCGAGGAAGCCCGCAAGGCAAAATTGCTGCTTTCGGTAGATTTGGAGGACAAGGATAAGAAGCTTGCCGAGCTGGAGGCGGCGTTGAAGGCGCGCGACGAAAAGCTCACCGAGGCCCAGCAGCAACAGGCGGAATTCCTGAAAAAGCAGCGTGCGCTCGACGACGAAAAGCGCGAGATGGCGCTGACCATCGAAAGGAAGATCCGGGAAGGACTGGACGCCGTTCGCGTCAAGGCGAGGTCGGAAGCCGAAGACGGCCTTAAGATGAAGGTTGCGGAAAAAGAAGAACAGATCGCCGGCATGCAGCGTCAGATTGAGGAGCTGAAGCGCCGTGCGGAACAGGGTTCCCAGCAGCTCCAGGGCGAGGTGCCGGAGCTCGAGCTGGAAGCCCTCATTGCCAGCCGGTTCCCGATGGACGTCATTGAACCGGTTGCCACGGGTGAGTTCGGCGGAGATGTCCTGCACCGCGTGGTCGGACCGGCCGGCCAGCCATGCGGCGCCATTTTGTGGGAATCGAAACGCACCAAGAACTGGAGCCAGGGTTGGCTGGGGAAGCTCAGGGCGGATCAGCGGGCCGCAAAGGCCATATTGCGTTGATGATCTCGGAAGCTCTGCCTGCCGGTGTGGAAACCTTCGATCTTCTGGACGGGGTCTATGTCGCCCATCCCAAATGCGCGATGCCGATCGCAATCATGCTGCGACAATCACTCATCGAGCTGGCGAACTCCCGCCTCGCCCAGGACGGCCAAGCCACCAAAAATGGAGCAGGTCTAATTGGCGCCGTCACCTTCCCAACTGGAAACGTGAACATCAGAGGTCTTCGTCCCGGAACTCCCAGGCCGGACGACCGTTTCGCCTTATGTAAAACAATGGAGGATATGTCATGGACTGGAATCGGGTCGAAGGAAACTGGAAGCAGGTCAAGGGTAAGATCAAGGAACAGTGGGGCAAACTTACCGATGATGATCTTGATCGCATCGCTGGCAATCGCGATCAGCTCGAAGGCAAGATCCAGGAACGATATGGTATCGAAAAGGACCGTGTTCGGCAGGATATTGACGACTGGTATGACCGGCAAGTCTGGTAGGATCGCATTAGGCAGCCATTTACAAGAAGAGGCGCTGCTTACTTAACGGCGCTCATTGGTGGGCTGGCAGTCGCAAAGCCATAGCCAGCCTGTGCGGTCTGACCCACTGTTGCGCGTAAGCGCAGACGGACCGGCGCCTGGCCATCTTTTGCCGAGCGCGCCGCCACCGCCCGCCGCACCGTAGGACCGTCACTTCTCGAGCGCGGCGTAAGTGGCGCACGGTACCTCCGCAATACGTCTCGGAGGCGCCGAAGGCGAGGTCGCCCGAAATTCCGCAAACCGATATGGGACGAGGGCGACCATGAAGGTTAGCGTGCCCTCACCTCCGCCATCGCCGAAGAAGGCCGCCTTGTAGATGGAAAAGCGGATCGTGCCGCTGTCGGTGTGCTTGGCGCTATATTATTGCAGTGACCCTGCCCGACGCATCGAGACGACAACTGACTTGCGCCTGCCGGACTTCGATGCCGCCTTTTCTTGCATAGTCTATTCGCACCTCGATCGGCGCCGTGAGTGCACCCCGACGTTGATCCAAGGCGCCTGCGCTTGCCGCGTGGACACGGACGGCCCCAAGCGGCATCGCAGCGGCCATGATCGCCGCGCGGCAGGCTCGCACGATCAGAATCGGCGTACCGGGTTTCGCTGTCAGTAGTCCCAAAGATACAAAGGGATATCCCTTGGAGGAGTCACGGTCACCGGCTTTGGAAGGCCTGAGGACGGGTGGCAGGACGATGGATTGCTCAGCCGTCTTGGCAGAAGCAGGGGCCGTCGCTGCAGTCGAACTGTCGGGTGCGGTTGCCGCTTCGTTTTCGGCGGACGGATCGTCGCCCACACTAGTACTTGTGCTTGTGTCGCCAACGTTGCCGCTGGCACCAACGCCTGCGTCGACTGGTCCGTCATCTGCACCGACCGAAGCTCCAACATTTGCTCCGCCTACGCCGTCGACGCTCGTGCCCGCCCCCACAGATACGCCGTGCGAACCGGCGCTCACTCCAGCACCGACCCCGACACCGCCCGCCCTACCGCCCACGCCTGCTTCAAGAGCTGAGGCAGGCCCAACTGTGATCCCGATCGTCAAAGCGGCTGCGACATATGTCTTCATTCTCGTCTCTCCTGCGGCATACATTTCGCTCACTAGTTTTCACTGGCGCGGCTCGAGCTTTTTGATGGCCGTGTTGGAAGCAATGCTGCGGGAAGAGGTATGGTTGCCAGCAGAACGGTTTGCGGCGGCTTTTGGACCTTCACTTTCTGTTTTTCCAAGCCCGGTTTACGGGCTGGTTGGGCGCCCGAACGCGATAACCTACTTGCAAGTGCACTCGCGGGGGTACGTCTTTTTGGCGCGCGCTCCACAGCCGCAGTGTGACGCTTACCCTTGGCAATATCAATTGCCTCACGCGCGGCACTGAGGCTGCGGGCTAGACCGATAGCCCTTTCACGCTCTTGGTCGAGCGCCGCACTCAATTCTACCGAGTTCTGCTTTAAAGCATCGCGTTCCTGGCGAACAATATCGAGGTCACGTACAGCTGAATCTGCTCGTTCGAGTCCCAGCTCGAGTGTTTCTCGAGCCTGCTTTAGAGCGGCCTCGGCCACCTGTCGCTCCCTTATGGCGTTGGCCTGCTCGACGGCCGCCAGATTTGCGCCTGTCTTGAGAGCATCGATAGTTTGGCGAGCCGTGGCAAGTTCTTGCTCCAAGAGCTCGACCTTGTGCCGCTCGTCATCAAGCGTTCGCTTCGCAGCAAGCTGGGAGGCGTCCTTAGAGGGGAGTGCTCCAGGCGCGGCAGCCTCTTCGCTGTTCCAGAGACTGGCTTCGGCCCTGTAGCTTTCGATAACGCGCTGCGCCGTCTCCAGATCGAGCCCGAGCGCTTCCTCTGTTCGCTGCTGCTCTTTTAGGGCTTGCGCTTGCTCAGCCACCGTGTCTGCCAGCACGTGTGCTTGGGCGCTAAGATCACGTACGCCGCGCTGCATAACGTCTAGCTCCGCTCGTGCTGCGGCCAATTCGCGGCGCAAAGCCACTTCATGCTCGCCGAGCGGCGTTTGCGCGCCCTTGTTGAGTGCCTGTGTTTCGCTGAGCACCATCTCACTAGATTTACGGGATCCGAGCGTGCTCGGTTGTTGCTTGCCAGGTTCTTTGCCGACGTCGGTGTGTTCGGAGACCACGACCGACGAGCTGTCGTTAGCCGTGGCAACCGCTGGCGCTTCGGGCACGAACTGAGCATTTGCCGGAGATGTCAACAGCAGAACGAGGCATAGCGGGATGAGGGATGGCATGGCGTTACACCCCCTGCCGCGTATCTCGTGAAGTAAAATCAAGGGCTGTCGTTTAATAAAGGCGAAGTCACAGCGGAGACATTTTGACGTGGTGCCCTGCACACGATTCATCACTGAACCTCGCCGATCGCGGCGCTCACCGCTATTGCACTCTCCACTTACTGCATGCAGCAGCGCCGGGGTGCCGCACCAAAAAGATCAATGCCAGTGAAGCACCCTCGGCAAGGCCAAAGCACGGAATAACGCGCGAAGGCTGTCCCCTGTTTCCTAAGTTGTCATCGTTCGAACGAACGGGACTTTCGTTCATTTACTCTGGAACTTGTCTGAAACTCCGGAAGGCTGCCCTGCTCATGCTGCATGCTCCCCTGTCTGGTCACTCCAGACCCTCCAAGGCCCAGCCGCGGCGCTCGCATTCGACCGAGTGTCGTTCCTCACCGCGCCTAGGAACGCGACGGCCTCTCCGCTCGTTGATTGCTTTTCGAATCGAACCGCCGTCATGCCGTCCACCTCGATACGCAAAACGGAATACGATCCTGACAGAAGAACCCTCTCTGTGTGGTTCGTCGCCAGCCGTAAACGGTACGAGTTTGAGGGGGTACCGCCGGAAACCTTTGCCGCGTTCCGGGCCGCGTTCGCCAAGGGCCGCTATTTCAACGACCACATCCGCAACAATTTCCGCTATCGTCTGGTTGCGAGCGATAGCGACCCCGGATGACTTGACCTCTCCGTGTCACCGGCGGTTGGTAGACGCTTTGCCGCTGTTGCGCTTAGGGTCGCTTACGGTCGACGCTCACTTGGCAAAGCCCCCCCTCGCATCCCCGCGCCTGGTGGAAAGCGCTTGATCGGTCCCGCCGTCCTGGCAGTGCGGCGGGACTTTTTTGCGGTCCAGGTGAAGCACCGGGCACGAGAAGCTTCGGTGCCCAGCAAATCCTTCCCCTCGTACGATATCGCAAGATCGGCCGAATCCGATCCGGTGCTATCGTGCGCTCCCTTGTGCTATGGGTGTAGGCGAGGACGGTCATGGCGACCACTCTCCTTACCTCTTTCTCCCCACCGCCAAGACAATTCTCGTTCAACTGTCCGAATCAGGAATTGCACCCAGGCTCACCGAACAAGAAGTTGGCGCGCTTCTCATGCTGTCTTAGGCGATATAGCCACCCGGAGTGCTGCGAAACTTGCACAATGGCATCGGCTCACGACGAACAATTCCGCGTGGAGACACCCCAGGGCTCCGCAAGCGTAGCACCACTGCATCCGTCGAATGCAAGGTTTCTCAATAGCGGATGAAAGGTCCGCGTTCGTCGGAATCATGCGCGCGAATGTACTCTCGGGCGGGATACGGTTCCGCCTCGACTGACAGGGAGCGCATTGGTCATTCGGCCCATCTCGCCTTTTGTCGCGGCGGCAAAGACGGCCGGGGCGTTTTGGCAGCGCTCATCACTGATAGAGTAACGGCGGCACCCCGTTTCGCCCGATATCAGGGAACGATATCGCCCCCCATGCATTAGAAACTGATGGACACTATGGAACCCCACGGGATAGCGGCAGATATTTTGACATCGGAAGTTGCCAATGCCAGGCGGCGCATCCACCGGACCGAGCTCGCGCTTCAACGCACTGAAGAAATGCTGGCCGAGAATCTCGCGCTGCGCAGCAGGATACGAACTGCGGTCGAGGCCGCAGACCGCTTGTTGAAGATCGATCGTCCCAGCTTTGAAGGGCGTCGCCCAGGTTGAACTAGGCCGGCGCTTCATTCGTCGCGCCCCACCTGCTACCGGCGCCACCACTCGCGCTCGAGCACGGCGGCAATCATGTCCACAGACGGCGAGCGCGGCTCATCGTGGGCGGACTGGTGCTCGGCCAGGAACCGATCGTCCATGCGGCCGATGGCTTCAGCGACGTGGGCCAGCGATTGGTCGATCCAGACCGCGGCGGAACGATCGGTCGCCGTCATGCCGACGGCTCGGTGTCGGGGTGCTCGGGGCGGCGGTGGGTATTGGTACATCATGTGTTTGTGCTGTCGTCAACGCATTCGGGTCCGCATTTGGCATTATCGGGTGCTCTCTTCACCGCAATGGGGTGATCTCGTCCCCGCATGGCCTCTTCGGTGCGGACCGATTTCGGGAAGGGAGATTGAGGTGCGACCGGCCGGAATCAGGCGCAAAGCGGGCGCCAGCTTAATCCCTCCATATACCTCATCAGCTGTTCAGCATCGCAGCATTGGTGAGCTACGCGGGCACGCTCGCGCTGGCGCCTGCAGAAGACTTGCCTTTGGGTGATCACCTGTCATCCCTCATGACCAGGGAGGAAGCAGAACAGGGTGTTCGCTACTTTTGCACAAAATGGGCTGAAGAGCGCGGGGATCTTGATCAGCCAGAGAATCCGAGATGTTCCGATTTCTTTTCTTGGCTTGAGCAGAAGTCGCCGGGCCACTTGAAATTCCGAAGCAGTACTTCGGTGCGGGGCGACGTCGAGCGATGGTTCATCGACGAATTCAAGCAAGGTTGGCGCCACTAGCAAGCGATTTCCGGAGAAGCCAGTGCCGTGCTTCGGGCCACCTTCCGCGATCACGCCATACCCATCTCACTTGCCTCCTGCGGCGGGAGACCCCAATCCCGCCTTCGGTCTTCCAAGACCTTCGTGCCTCCCACCGGCAATGGCCGGACTCACCGTACGCCTTCTGCGATCGAGCGTCCGCAACGGGTCGCAAATGTTGCCATTCGTCTCATCGAGGGGAACGAGCAAGTAGCGCTATGGGCGGACGCGTAGCTTCGAGGTCTTGAACGTCTCGAAATGTCACGGAAGTAGACCGTCCGCAGTCAGGTCGAAACTATCAGGCGAGGACACGGCCGATAGCTATGAAGCCGCCTTGCTGGAAGCGCCCTCCCCTTCACATGACGCTCGCCGCGTGGGAGGCGATTATTGTTCTATCCCGGGCCGGACCAGCTGGATTGCCCGTACAGCGCCCCCAAAGAGCGCTGTAGTATAGGCGAAGGCTGGCGCGAGAAGATTGCGCCGAGGATCTCGCTGAAAACGGCTTTCGGCCGGCGGCCGAACCTTCCGTTTTTTCGCCGTCACGACCCCTTGACCCGCACGCCTGTAGCCGGTGGGCGGGCTGCGCTCTCCCCCTCTGGCCGAGCAAATGCCGGGGCATTTACTCGACCAGAAGGGCGAGGCTTCGCCCCAACGGGAGAATGTGAATCAGCGCCGAAGGTTGACCCTTGGCCATTGCTGTGTAACCCCTAGATTGCAGCCGATTCATCCTATGGCAGCATTTGACCTGACATCGCACAATGTCCGGCGGTCTGTATGCCAATCAGCAACCAGCTCGATGATCCCCAGCACACTCCAAGCACCCGACCTCCCGGCAAACGTTCACAAAGTCGACGAGGACGCGCTGCTGGACATTGTGCAACGGCAAGCGGCCCGGTACTTCTGGGAAGGCGCACATCCCGTCAGCGGCCTTGCCCGAGATCGACAGAAGACCACCGGTGCTCCGGCCAACGATCTCGTGGCGATCGGTGGTTCTGGTTTCGGTATGTTGGCCATCATCGTTGCGGTTGAACGCGGATGGATCGATCGCACGGCAGCATTAAGCCGATTGCAGGGAATGCTGGATTTCCTGGAAGCTCGCAGCGCTATCACGGCGTGTTCCCGCATTTCATCAATGGCCGCACTGGTGCGACAATTCCGTTCCGACGCAAGGACGACGGCGCTGATCTGGTCGAAACCACTTTCCTGTTTCAAGGTCTGATTTGCGCCCGTGAATATTTCGCCGGGATGGCAACCGAGGAAGCGCGCCTTCGCGAGTGTGTAAACGCGCTGTTGTCATAGGCCGAATGGAACTGGTTCACACGTGGGGCTCGGCAACTTATGTGCCACTGGAGCCCGAACCACGGCTGGGCGATGGACAGCCCGATCAGGGGTTGGAACGAATGCCTGCTCACTTTCGTGCTGGCGGCGGGATCAGCGCGCCACCCGATCGATCCGGGGATCTATCATGAAGGCTTTGCGGGTGGACCCGACTTTCGAAACGGGCGCGACCATTACGGGATCGTCCTGCCGTTGGGAATGAATTCTGGTGGTCCGCTTTTCTTTTCGCACTATTCCTTCTGCGGGCTCGATCCGCGAAGCCTAAGCGACCGATACGCCGACTACTGGCAACAGAACCTCCGTCATACGCAGATCAATTATTGGCATTGCGTCCGCAATCCCCATAACCATTTGGGATACGGCCCTGATTGCTGGGGTCTGACCGCGAGCCATGGGCCGCGAGGGTACGTCGCGAGTGCACCTGACAGAGACTTTGGCGTGATCACTCCGTCCGCTGCCCTGTCGAGTTTCCCTTATGCTCCGGCGGAAGCGATGTGCGCGCTACGTGGTTTCCTGACCAAGCCGCGAAACCGCATATGGGGCCGCTTTGGCTTTGTCGACGCGTTTTGCGAATATCGCAACTGGTACTCCCGAACCTATCTGGCGATCAATCAGGGGCCGATCATCGCGATGATCGAGAACCATCGTACAGGGCTGCTGTGGAAGCTGTTCATGGGCACGCCGGAGGTGCGCAGGGGCTTGGCGAGGCTGGGCTTCACCAGCCAGCGTCTGGACAACATCAACGTATGCACAGGTCGAGAGCTGCCGCGGACATAGTCCATGGGGTGGATTCTTCCCTGAGTGATCGTCTGGCAGGTCCACTCGGTTCGCGATGCGCTTCCCCGCCGCGTCGTAGTTGCGGCGCGGAGTGAGAAATGTCAGGGAATAGTCGCGAGAAAGTCTAAGCGTTGAACCTAAACGCTACCATGTATTCCAAAATGCCATAGCATAGATAGCAGTACCGATAAACAACACAGTCGACATTCTCATGAATAGCTGAAATGAAAAATAATCTTTCATCGCGGCCTCCTTTGTTTTCTTGATTTTTTGTGGCCAACAGATCACCATATCACAAAACGCATGCGCTTTGGTAATTTATTTCCAGAGTTTATAGCGCAGGTCTAGATCAAGCAGCCGACCGTTCGCAGCCGCAAATCGAAGTCGGTTTCGTTAGATCGCCCGGTTTGATTGCCTCTCGATTCGACGATACTCGCTCGCCCTTCAACTTTGAGCTGATCGCACCGCAAAGAGCTCGTCTGCGCGTGCCAGGCGTCCATGGCAGGGCGCGTGGTGACACCGGAGGGCACCCCCTATCCGGATCGACCGCGATCTTCTCACCCGGATGGTCGAATCCCGCGGCTGGGCCGGACGACATCGGGCGTTAGCTGCTTCTGTTCATAGTCTACATCCGCGACAATCGCGCTCGCTCGAGGCTGCTGCTGTGATCTATCGTCCCCACTAAGCGGCGCGGGCTACCGACCAGCGTCTGTTCTTTGGCGTACTGGCGACATTGGCGTATCGGCCGGCGAAGGTCGCCTCAGGGTCAAAGGCGTGAATTTGACGACATCACGGTCTCAATCAGCGCGGATAGAGATTTCAGTTTCAACGGAAACGGGAAGCTGAAATAGCTGGCGGAATTGCCGGTGCAATGAAAGAACCAGCGCAGCGAATTTTCAGCCAGGTCCAGGCGAAAGGGAATTCGGCATTGGGCGAACCGCGTGCGCACCAGCCGCCGCGCCGCCGGATTGTGGAACCTCTCGCGGATGGTTTTACAACAAACACCAAGGCCATCAGAAAGCAGGAAGTCGTTGATCGCTGGGGTGATTGTTTCTGACTTACTTTGGGGTGGTCCCGCACCGCCATCGTTGTCGATCGCTCACCCTGTCGACCAAGTAGTCCGGCGAATAGAGGCGTCACGTCGGCGCGTCCAGGGCGGCAACAAGCTTGGTATGCCTCGTCTGAAGTCAAGGCTCCGCAGCCGATCCAGCGCTTATTGCTTTACGGCGCTGCATGCGGTGGTGAGCGGCTTTTATAAATAGGGTTACTTACAACGCCTTCCCACAGGCGAAGCTGGGTTGAACGGAGGGTTGCCGATCAGACACTCTCCAATTTTGGGGCGAGAATAAAATCGAAAATGGGCTCGGGCTGGTCAGGGTTTAGCTCTGGCAAGAAAACCCGGGAAGTTACGGCCGCTTCGGCATATTCTGCAAGCGCGGCAGGTGTCATCCCGAGTGCAGTCTCAAAGTGCCGGCTCGGCACCGTCACCACCTGACGAAAAAGCGCGGCAGCTCTTGTCGCGTGGCGCACGGCAGCGACCCGCTTTCCCTCGCGTATTTTTACCCCGGCCGCCGCCAATAGGATCAATCCCTTGAAGAACAGGCGGTGCTGGGTGCTTCGTTTCGCAGCGTGCCAAAGAGACTCCCAAGCCTCATGGGCTTCCCAGTAATAGCCGTGGTTAAAAAGGTCGATTCCCCATCGAAAGACATCCGAGCCTAACGCTTCCGCAAGGGGGACGGTCACGGGATCGTTTCGGTAGCTATGGCCCAAGGGGTCCCGTACCGGATGCGGATGTTTGCCAGGCAGGTACGCATAGGTCGGAAGATTCTTTTCGGGCAGCAAGCGAGGACGAGACATCGGCCTAGCAAGCATGAAAAGCGCGTTGTGGCAATTCATGTCACATGGGAACTGCCATTCGTCAGAGCTGAGGCCTTGAATGGGGTGGGTTCCGGTTTCGGGAGATTTCGCTCCCAATTCCTCACTGCCAATTATGCGAGTTTCAAGCACAAATCATGAACATAGGATGACGGGGTATTGGGTTCGAATTCGCAGCCAGGGGTCAGGTTTGCGCCTGATGTCGGCCGTTGAGCAGCCCAAAGCCGTAACCCAAAGGCGGACATTCGAGCGAACAGACGACATAACGTTTGCGACATTTGTTCCCGTGTGGTTGCCGTTGATGGATACGGCTGCTCCCGCGAAACAGCAGTCCTCCAGAGACAACTAATATCTGGAGGCCGGTTGCTGCCGCCACCCGGCCGCGTTGCTCGCCGCGAAAATCGCGCAGCGACACGCGCGCCCCGTCCTGCGATGTCAACGTGATGTCCTGAGCCAGTCCGATTGTCGGCAGGCGCTCGTCGTTCGGCGCGTCGTGCTCACTCGTCCGCGCTATGTTCAGCGCCAAGGCGAGAACTGCGTCTGCTGGGGTCTCAGGCCTTCAACTCGCGTTTGAGCTCGTTGAGGAAACGCCAGTCCGTTCCGTTGGCCAGGACTTGTTGCGGACTCGACTTGATCATGCCGGTCTCCTGCATGCGCAGTGCATAGAACCGCACGCTGTCCTCGGCGTCGAACACGCGCCACTTGTCGTGCTGAGCACCGTTCAGCGTCCCAAGCGCTTCGTCATAGTTGGGCAGAAAGCCTCGATCGACGAGCTGCTGTGCCGCCAACGACGGATCAGAAGCGCACAGGTCGGCCGATTTGAGAATGGCGCGCAACACTCGCTTCGTCGCGACCGGGTATCTGCTCACATAGTCCGCATTACCGGCCACCATACAGCAAAAATATTGCGACCACGGGCGGTCGGTCCCGTTGTTGACGATCGTATGGCCGATCTTCCGGGCGTGCAGGATCTGCGGTTCGGGCGGACCAGCCATGTAGGCATCGACCTTGCCGTCGATGAACATTTGCATGGGGGCCTGTTCTCCCTCAACCCACTCGATATCGTGCACCGGATCAAGCCCGACATAGTTGGCCATGAGGGCCGTCAGGATGTGAGGATGCGACTCCACCGACCCTCCCCCGACGCGCTTGCCCCGCAGATCCCTGATGCTGCGGACGCTGTCGTTGCCGATCAGTTCGAAGCAGCCGGAATGCACGCCGATCAGCACTTTGACCGGCACGCCGGCGTCGATGGACCTAACGTGCATCGACGGCATGTTCATGTCGAAATCGATCAGGCCGGCGGAGAGCCACTTGGAATTGTCGACGTGGGTGTCGCCTTCGACATATTGGATATCGGTGAAACCGTCGGCGCGCAGAAGTTCTCCGGCGAGGTAGATGGACGCCCAACAGTAAGCGCCTCCGACCCACTGCCCCAAGCGGACGGTTGTCGTTTCCAAAGCAGGCTCCCCGGCCGCACTGGATGGGCGAACATTGAGGAGCCCGGCACCGCCGATCGCCGACAGGCCGGCCAGGAATGCGCGACGATTCTGAATTAGCTTCATCGGGACGCTCCTTTGGCAAACTGATCGTCCCTAGGGATCAAGCAAATGACCCCAGTAGAGGACGGACAATGCGTGAGCGCGCCGAGTAATCGCGAGTTGGAGCACGCCCTGTATAAAGGCGGGAGTCTTGTCGTTCTTCAGTCGCTGGCCAAGAACGCTTTCAGCCAACGATTAACGACCATACGCCTTGTCAACGTTGGTGGCGAGGGCAATGCTCTCAGCCAGGGCCAAGCCCTTTACGGAACCCTCGTACCTTCCAGGGCGCTGACAAAACGGATCGTCGGGTAGTTGCCAAAAGGCGCCTTCTCGAACCAATTCGAGACGTTCGAGTTCATCCCACGTGACGACTGGATCGGGTCCAAAGGTCGCGTTCGCAGAAGTCTAGCTTGCGCCATGAACGGACGCTGCACATCCGTTACGGCCATCTTGTCCAGACGTTGTCATAGATTACTTCGGGAAACTCCTGTCGCGCCTTTTGGCAAAGAAGCCAACCGGCTATCTGTAACGTGGCCGACGAGCTAACGTGTTTCCCTCGAGCGAGGCGGAAACAAGGAGCAACGGCCATGGAACTCAAGGCCATCCGATCGCTGATCGGTCTATAGCTGCCGGCATCCTTGTATTGCCCCATTCAGTCGATGCGCAGGAGGCGATCTATCTCATTCGGCACAGTGATCCTTAGCTTGGCCGACCGATCCACCGCACGATTTCATAGGCAGGCATCGGTCGGCGAAAGCCCTTCAGCGTCAGTTCGCCAACGGCGACGGACTCAACCAGGGATTCGACGGCACCAACGACCCGCTGGCTGACGAGAATCTGGCGTGGCCTGGCTTCCTCGCATAATCGGGCGGCGTGGTTCGACACTGTGCCTATCACTGCATAATCGGCGCGCTGATCGAAACCGATCCGCCCGATGGTTGCATGGCCTCGGGCGATGCCGATTCCGAAGCCGAGCAAGTGATCGCGCTTGCGCCATTGCTCTGAATGCTCGTCAATCGCATCACGCATCGCCGCAGCCATGCGGACGGCTCTCTCCGTATGGTCGGCGCAGGGCAGTGGATCGTTGAAAACGACGACGATACCGTCGCCCACGAATCGCTCAAGAGTTCCCTCGTAGCGGACGATTTGTTCACCAAGACAGGCGTGGTATTCGCCAAGAACCGCCATCACCTCCTCAGGTTCGGCAGTCTCGGCGAAGGCTGTAAAGCCGCGTAGATCGCAGAAAACGACGGTCACCTCGCGGCGGTGACTTTGCAGAAGCGTGTCGCCATTTCCCGCCGCAAGGATGAGGTCGGCGACTTGCTCGGGCAGGAAACGCCGGAGCCGGCTCATTCGCTCGATCTCGATCACCTGCTCCGCCAGGGTCTGCTCGAGCGAGCGGTTCCAATCGGAAAGCTGCACGGCTTGGCTTGCGACGGTATCGTGAAGCGCCTTCTGGCGCAGCATCGAGCGCACCCGCGCCAACAGCGCCTGGTGCTCGAAGGGCTTTGTCAAATAGTCATCGCCCCCGGCGTCCAGCCCCTCGACCACATCGCGCGTGTCGGCTTTTGCGGTGACAAGAATGACCGGGATCGATCGCAGCGAGAGATCCTGCTTCAGCATACGCACCACGCTGATGCCGTCGAGCTTCGGCATCATGATGTCGAGCAGGATCAGATCCGGCGTGAGATCGCGGGCCTTACCAAGCCCCTCTTCACCATCCGCGGCAGTCACCACTTCGTAGCCATTCGCCTCGAGCCGCATGCGAAGGATCTCAAGGTTCTCCGGGGTATCGTCGACCGCGAGAATGCGAGGCGGATCGTGCAAGGTACCGTCTCCCCTCAGGAAAGGAACTGACGAATCTCGGCGAGCAGCTGGCGCGGACTGAATGGCTTGGCAATGTAGCCATCGCACCCTGCAGCAAGGGCCTTCGCCTCGTCGCCCGACAATGCATAGGATGTGACGACAATGATCGGGATGTGCCGCAGCGCCGGATCGGCCTTTATACGGCGGGCCGCTTCATACCCGTCGATTACCGGCAGCTGAATGTCCATGAGGATCAGGTCTGGCTTCTCGGCCGCAGCAGCAGCGACGCCGGCGGCACCGTCCGCCGCCTCGATCAACTCGTATTCGGTGGTGGCGATGAGATCGCGGATGATCTGGCGGTTGTCCTCGGTGTCTTCCACCATCAGGATTCGTTTGCTCATGCGGCCCTCACTTCCTCATTCACCCGGATTGGTATCTTCAGCCGGAATGTCGATCCTGACCCGAGCACGGACTCGACGTCTATGGTCCCACCATGCATTTCGACGATGCGCTTTGTGATCGCCAGGCCGAGACCTGTGCCACCCTTCTGCCTGGTGCTGCTGTTGTCGACCTGCTGGAATTCTTCGAAGATGAGATCCTGGTCCTTGGACGCGATGCCGGGACCTGTATCCCGGACGGTGATCTCGAAATGTCCGTCGGCCGCGCCGGCAAGAATTTCGACCGCACCCGTTTCGGTGAACTTGACGGCATTGCCTGCAAGATTGAGCAGGACCTGCGTCAAACGGCGTTCGTCCCCGCGGCCGATTGGAAGGTTCTCGGCAACAGTCGTTGAAAGCTCAAGACCCTTCGCTCGTGCCAGCGGCTCGACAGCCGTAACGGCCAATCGAACAATCTGCGCGACGGAGTAGTCCTCGATCGCCAGCGTGAGCTGACCGGCTTCGATCTTCGAAAGGTCGAGTACGTCGTTGATGAGCCCGAGGAGATGACGGCCGTTTGCCTGCACACGCGCGACGGTCGTCTTTGCCTTGTCCGGAAGTTCGCCGTAGATGCCGTCGACCAGCAGTTCTGTGAAGCCCAAGACCGAATTGAGCGGTGTTCTGAGCTCGTGGCTCATATTCGCGAGGAACTGGGACTTGTGGCGGCTAGCTGCCTCCAGCTCCCGGCCTTTCTCCTCGATCTCGCGGAACAGCTTGGCATTCTGGATCGCGAGCACCGATTGGGCTGCGAAGGTCTCCAGCAGATGGACAACTTGCTCATGGAAGGCACCTGGCTTGTGGCGCCTGACGACCAGTGCACCTACGATCTTGTTGGGCCTCAGCAGCGGAACGATCAGGATACCGCGATATCCGGCATCGACGATCGTCTTTCTTACAAGGAAGGATGAGGTCTCCTGGCCGAGGTCGGGAAACTGCACCGGCATGCAGCGCCCGGGTGCGTCGCCGATCCCCATGTCGGCCAGCCCGATCGTCTGGTGTGAGACTGCGGCGATAAGCTCATCGCTCATACCGAAGTTTGCGCGCGGACGGAATTGCTGCCGCGTGCTGCTGAACACGTAGATGGTGCCAGCATCCGTCTCCGACAACTGGACCGCTTTGGCGACGATTGTTTTCAGCACCGTGTCGAGATCCAGCGTCGAATTGACCGCCTTGCTCACCTCACCAAGCGCCTCGAGCTCACCAACAGACGCGGCAAGCTCGCGCGTTCGTGACTGCACCGCCTCGAAGAGCCGCGCATTCTCGATGGCGATCACCGCCTGGTCGGCGAATGTCTCGACGAGCGCGATCTCCTTGGGATTGAAAGATTGCGGCTCAACCCGGGTCATGACGAATACGCCTACGAGATCACCCTCCCGCAACAGCGGGGCAGCGAGGACGGTGCGGAACCCGCCTGCCTCAGCGATCAGGGCCACGCGGTAGTCCGGATCAGCGGTCACGTCTTCGATTTGCACGATCCGACGTTCTTCGATTACGCGCCCTACGGCGGAGCCTCGGCCTGCGGCAAGCGCTGGAAGTGGATTGGCGTCGACATAAGCGCGGAAACTGGGCGGGTAGCCATGCGTCGACACATAGCGGAATACGCCATCCAACAACTGCACGATACCACCCTTGTCGGCACGGCAGAGCCTGACAGCCGATTCCACCAACGTATCGAGCACGACCTGTAGATCGAAGGTAGAGCGGCTGATGACCTTCAGAACATCTGCAGTGGCTGTCTGCTGCTGAAGGGCCTCGTCGAGCTGCTGGGTGCGCGTCTCAATCTCCTGATATAGGCGCCCCAGCTGGTCGGAGGTCTGGTTGACGTTAGCGGCGAGCACTCCAAGTTCGTCGCGATTGGCGACGGCAACGTGTTGGGCGAAGTCGCCGGCCGCTATTTGACTGAGACGCGTCTCGATCTTCTTGACCGGTTCGATCAACGACCATGAGATTATGTAGCCAAGCGCAAGCGCGAGCAGGATGCTGCCCACAGCGAAAGCAACCACGACCAGTTGGGAGGTGCCGTACGCCCCCTCGCTCGCTTCGATGGCCACGACCATGTCGGCTTCGGCCATGTTGACCAACTGGTTCGTCAGCCGCTCGAGGCGGTCGGCCGACGGCATGATCTCGTCCAGCTGAACCTTGCGCGCTTCGTCCGTGCGACCGGCGCGGAAGAGCTCCGCGACACGCGTCACGCCGGCCGCGAGCCGTTCGTATTCCTGTCGGACCTGGCCCAGCACCTCCGCCTCAGTTTTAGCGACGAACTCCATGCGGTCGAGGTCATAGCCAAACTGGTTGAGCTGGCGCAGCGCCCCATCCAGCATCCGGTTGTCCTGAAGCAACAGGGCGGTGGAGATGCCGTAGAGCTGGGTGGTCGTATCGTGCTGCACCTGGCGATAGGCCGCGATCCTGCGCTGCAGCTTGATCAGCTCGTTGGTCTGATCGTTGACCCCACTCAGCACCTGCAACCCGACGGCCCCGAGCACGATCAGCAGGCCGACGATCGACAGGAACGCGATCAAGAGCTTGGTCTGGACGCGCGCCGGCAGCCGGGCAACCCAGCCAACGAGCCGGTTCGTTATGCTATTTGGATTCGTCCAAGAGGCTGACAAGGTCATCCCGGAACTCCTCCAAGTCGAACCGGACGCCAAGATACTGTACTCGCAAGATGCCATTGGGGTCTACGAGCGACGTCAGCAAGGTATGGTCGACATCTCCGTTCACCGTTTTCTTCGCGATGACGCCGTATTTCCGTCCAACCTCATGGACAATCGCCGGATCACCGGTAAGAAACGACCAGCCCTTCAGATCGGCGCCAAAATTCTGCGCATATTCCTTCAAAACATCGGGCGTGTCGCGCTCCGGGTCGACGGTGATCGAAACGAAGGCGATCTGGGGTCCGAACGCGTTACCCAACTCCTCCTGCACGCTGGCCATATGGGCGGTCAGCATGGGGCAGACGTCGGTACAGTGCGTATAGATGAATGAGACGGCGACCACCTTGCCGCGAAAGTCGTGCAGCGACACGCGCACACTATCCTGCGATACCAAGGTAAAGTCCGGCGCCTGTCCGATCGTCGGCAGGCGCTCGTCGTGCCGCGCGTCGTGCGCGTGTGCCGGCCCGGCCATCAGCGCCAGCACCAAGATGCGCGCCGGCCACTCGCTCACGTTTTCATCTCGCGCTTGATCTCGTTGAGGAGGCGCCAATCCGTGCCGTTGGCGATAATCTTGTTAGGGCCGGCCTCGATGAAGCCGACTTCGTTCATCCGCAGTGCGTAGAAGCGCATCGTGTCTTCGGGGTCGAACTCCCGCCACACGTCGTAGCGCGCTCCGCGCAAGCCCTCCAATGCATAGTCGTATCGATCGGTGAACTTGCCGTCGACCGATAGTTGCGCAGCCAGTTGCGGATCCGACACGCAGATGTCGGCGCCCTTGAGGATCGCTCGCAGCACGCGTTTGGTCGCCACGGGGTGTCTGTCGACATAGTCCGCGCGGCCGGCAAGCATGCAGCAGTAGTGTTGCGACCATGGCCGGTCGACGGTCGTATTAAGGATTGTGTGGCCGACGTTCCGGGCGCGCTGCTCCTGCGGCTCGGGTGGCACCGCCAGAAAGGCATCGACCTTTCCTTCGTTAAATAGTTGCATCGAGCTGACGTCCGGGTTCGCGACCCACTTGAGATCGGTGGCGGGATCGAGACCGACATAGGCGGCCATGAGGGTTACGAGCATGTGCGGAGCTGAGGTCAGCGCGAACACGCCCACCCTCTTGCCCTTGAGGTCGGAGATGCTGTTAATGCTTTCGTTGACGATCAGTTCGAGGCAGCCGGAGTGCAGGCCGGTGACCACCTTTATCGGCATGCCGGCCTCGATCGCCATGATGTGCGGTGGCGGAAAGTCGGTGGCGAAATCCAGTTCGCCGTTTGCGAGCATCGCGAACGGATCGGAGTCGGCGGCCAAGTCTATGTAGCGTACATCGGTGAACCCTTCGGCGCGCAATAGCTCCCCGGCGATATTCTTGGGTGCTTCGCAAAGGGCGCGGAACGTCCTTGGCAAACGCACTGTCGTGGTCTCTGGCGCCGGCTCGGCATGAGCCGATGTCGGCACGTTGACGAGACCCGCGGCGCCGACCGCCGACAGGCCCATAATGAAGTGGCGGCGGCTCTGGACAATCTCCATGTCACGTCTCCTCTCCCTCGGCACGAGCAGACTCAGCCTTTCATCTCGCGCTTTACCTCGTTGAAAAAGCGCCAATCGGTGCCATTCGCGATGATCTCGTTCGGGTTCGACTTGACGATGCCGGCTTCATGCAACCGTAACGAGAAGAATCGGACCGTATCCTCGGGATCGAAGTCGCGCCAATCGGAGTATGGGAGCTCGCGGAGCGACTGCACGGCGTAGTCGTATTGTTCGGTGTGTCCGCCATCCACCAAGAGGCGTGCCACCCGTTCCGGTTCGGCCGCGCAGATATCGGCCGATTTGATGATGGCCCGGATGACGCGCTTGGTGGCAACTGGATTTTTCTCGGCATACGCGGCGTTGACCGCCAGCATGCAGCAGTAATATTGCGACCACGGCCGGTCCTTGGAACTGTCGAGGATGACGTGGCCGACTTTGCGGGCGCGGAGGTCTTGAGCCTCAGGCGGAAAAGCCAGGAAGGCGTCGACCTTGCCATCGGCGAAGAGCTCCGCCGGCTTTGCCTCGCCGACGATCCATTCGATGTCGCGTTGCGGATCGAGGCCGACATAGGTCGCCATGGCACTGACGAAGATATGCGGATCCGACGATAGATTGCCGCCGACGCCGACTTTGCGGCCCTTGAGATCTGTGATGCTCTTGATGTTCTCGCGTCCGAACAACTCGTAGCAGCCGACATGGACTCCGGAGATCACCTTGATCGGGGCGCCAGTGTCGACCGGAATGATTAGGGCCGTGGCAAAGTCAATGCCGAAGTCGATGTCCCCGCGCGCCAGCATCTCGGTCTGGGCGAAACCGGCCTCGGCGGCCACGAAGCCGAAATCTGAGAACCCCTCTGCGCGGATCAGATCCTCGGCGACGTACTGCGGAGCGATGCAGATACCAGGCGCCGCCGCAAAGCGGGCGGTCGTGGTTTCAGGTGCCGCTTCGGCGGCGGCCGCGTTGCGGCCCTTTGCAAGACCCGCGGCTGCGAGCGCAGACAGGCCTGTAAGGAAACGGCGACGGTTCTGGACAATCTGCACGAGTCTCTCCTTCCCTTGAAAAGGCAACGCGTATCGGCGATAGGTCTACGTCTTCAGCTCTCGCTTTAGCTCGTTGAGGAAGCGCCAGTCTGTTCCGTTGGCGATGATCCTGTCGGGTGTGGACCCGATCAAACCGATTTCCTTCAGCCGCAGCGCATAGAAGCGGACGGTGTCAGTTGAATCGTAGTCCCGCCATTTCCGGTAGGGCAACTCGCTGATCGCTGCGAACGCGTCATCGTAGCGGCTGGCGAATCCGCCCGCGACCAAGCGCTCGGCAACCAAGGCCGGCGCGGCGGTGCATAGATCCGCGGCCTTGAGGATGGCGCGCAGCACCCGCTTGGTAGCAACCGGATGCGCGGCCACAAAATCGCTGTTGCCGGACAGCATGCAGCAAAAATATTGCGACCAAGGTCGGTCCACTGTGCTGTTGACGATCACGTGCCCGACCTTGCTGCGCCGCAATTCCTGCGGGTCCGGCGGAAAGCCCAGGAATGCATCGATTTCGCCCCGCGCGAACAGCTCCTTGGGCTTGACCGCCGGGTCCACCACCCAGTTGATGTCGCGCGCTGGATCGAGCCCGACATAGGCGGCGATGCTGGCGAGGAACAGATGCGGCCCCGAACCGAGCCCCTGGACGCCGACGTTCCGGCCCTTCAGATCGACGACGCTGTCGATCCCGTGCTTGGCAAACAGCTCGAAGCAACCGGGATGGACGCCGCCGAGCAGAGTGAGCCGCGCACCGGAGTCCAAGGCGACGATCGAATTTGTCACGAAGTTGAGGCTAAAGTCGATCTCGCCATTCGCCACCGCGGAGGCCGTGGCCGCACCGGGGCCTGCCGCGACATAGGCAACCTCGGTGAAGCCCTCAGTGCGCAGCAGGTCCTCTACAACATACTGTGGCGCCACGCAGATGCTAGGGATCTTGGCCAAGCGAATGCGTGTGGTCTCCGGCCCTGGCTCGGCAAGAACTCGAGTTGGAGCGCCGACGAGGCTTGCGGTGCCGGCAGCCGTCAGGCCGGCCAGGAAGAGCCTGCGGCTCTGAATGATTTGCATGTCTACGTCTCCCCTCGAGACCAGATGGGATCAGGTTTTCAGCTCACGCTTCAACTCGTCGAGGAAGCGCCAGTCCGTTCCGTTGGCGATGATCTGTTGTGGGCTGGACCTGATCATGCCGGTCTCCTGCATGCGCAGTGCGTAGAACCGCAAGGAGTCTTCGGGATCGAATTCCCGCCAGCGGTCGTACCGAATGTCCTTCAGAGTTTGGAGCGCGTAGTCATAGCTGGTCTCGAAATCGCGATCGACCATCTGCTGGGCCACACTTTCGGGATCTGACACGCAGAGGTCGGCGGCCTTGAGGATGGATCGCAAGACCCGCTTGGTCGCCACCGGGTATCTTGTCACATAGTCCGTCGTGGCCGAGATCATGCAGCAGAAATACTGCGACCACGGGCGGTCGACGGCATTGTTGAGGATCGTGTGGCCGATCTTCTTGGCGCGCAGCTCCTGCGGCTGGGGCGGCGTCCCGAGGAATGCGTCGATCTTCCCTTCGACGAAGAGTTCCGTCGGCTTGACGTCGTTAGTCAAGACCCATTGGATATCGTTCACTGGATCGAGTCCGACATAAGCGGACATGAGGGACAGCCACACGTGCCGCGAGTTGTTGAAACCGTTCACGCCCACTCTCTTGCCCCGCAGATCCGTGACGCTGCGAATGCTCTCCTTGGCGATCAGTTCGAGGCATCCCGAGTGCAAGCCGGTCAGCACCTTGATCGGCACGCCGGCGGCGATCGACGCGACCTGGTTCGGCGCAAAGTTCACGGAGAAATCGGTCTCACCGCGTGCGATCCATACCGATTGGTTGACGCTTCTGTCGCCTTCTATGTAGCGGACATCGGTAAGACCCTCGGCGCGCATCAGTTCTCCGGCGATGTACGCACCTGCCCAACAGTAGGAACTACCGACCCACAGCGGCAGACGAACCGTGGTCGTTTCCAACGGCGGTTCCGCGTGGAGTGACCCTGGAACACCGACGATACCGGCAGCGCCTGCCATTGCAGCGCCGGCTAGGAACCGGCGGCGGGTTTGGATGATCTGCATCAGAACGCTCCTCTTCCGATTGGCAAAAGCAATACTGGCCGGAACCGAGGAAAAGAGGTTTCAGCAGAGGCAGATGGTCTGGTGAGCGCGACGAGTAGTTGTGGAACCTAGCGCGCCTAGTCCGATGCGAGAGTCTTGCGCTCTCAGTCGCCGGCTCATTTATTAGCAACAGACGATATGCCACGATACGCCCAATTTGCGTAGGTAGCGAGCGCAAAACTTGCTACGCCGAACGTCCCGCCAGCACCTCGCTGTCATGGAGACTGTTTACGGGGTTGCGAATGGCCAGTTCAAGTTTGCTGCGGCCGGACCCACCCGCTGAACGTCCGCTATCGTTCTTCGGACGCCAAAAGCCGCCATTCCGCTATACGGCCCCCCGCCCCGCCCGAGACGCTCAGATCGTTTGGCAGGTGTTTAGTTCAGGCGGTGGTCGGGTTGAGCTGGCGTCCCGTGGCCGGCCCCGATGCGCGCACGCCGCTGATCGAGACCTGCCGAACGATGACGCTCCGACCGCGTACGTCCCCTTTCCAAATAGGCCGACCCATGATCGGACTGTCCGTTACCGTGAAGAGTTTCGGGCGCCGGCAGGCGTACGAAAGTCCCCGAGGAAGGAACCCGTGGGCCACAGTCGATGGCTATGGGGATTTCGATTTGCGGCTGGTGTCGGCGATGGCGCGACCGCCGCTGGGAAGCGGCGGGTTTGATGCGGACGGACCGTTTCGCGTTTCAGCCACGCGGTATTGTTGGCTCGTCGCGCGGCCGGACGCGACCCGTTCGGCGTCGATAATCACCATGGACACGCGTGGGTCCGTTGCCGGAGGCTGAGTGCCTGCGGCTGAAGGCTGGAGCATGCCATGCCGGGTCATGGAGAGTTCTCCCGGTTCGTCGCCGTGGTGTCCGGCGGTCCGCGCGGCTGTCGCCACCGTTCGAACGTCTCGATGATGATCATGCTTCCGCCGCAGCACCGGCATGGCGGACGGAAGTCAGTCGGTTCTACCGAGTTGTCGTCCGCCGACGGCGCAGCGACGTTCAGCAGTTCGCGGGCGCGTGCGAGGCTGGTCTTGCGAGCAGAGCCGGCGAGCAGGCCGTAGTGCCGGATGCGGTGGAAGCCACGTGGCAGGATGTGGAACAGGAATCGGCGGATGAACTCGTCGGTGGCGAGCGTCATGACCTGCTGCCGATCGGCGCCGTCGCGGCGGTAGTCCTTGTAGCGGAATGTGACGCCGCTCTTGTCGAAGGCGATCAGCCGGCGGTTCGAGATCGCAACCCGGTGGGTATAGCGGGACAGATAGGCGAGCACCGCCTCCGGCCCGGCGAACGGCGCCTTGGCGTACACCACCCAGTGCTTCTTGCGGACCGGCGACAGGTGCCGCACGAATGCCTGCCGCGCGGACAGGTGCGCCATCGATCCGAAGAAGGCGAGCCGTCCTGCGTCGTGCAGCGCGACCAGCCGGGTGAGGAAGAGCCGTCGGAACAGCTTGCCGAGTACGCGTACCGGAAGCAGGAAGGCCGACCGAGAAGATATCCAGCGGCTTCCGTCCGGCGCGATGCCGCCGCCCGGCACGATCATGTGCAGGTGCGGATGGTGCGTCATCGCCGATCCCCAGGTGTGGAGCACCGCGGTGATGCCGATGCGCCCGCCGAGGTGTCTTGGGTCGGCGGCGATCGTCAGCATCGTCTCCGCTGCCGCCTTGAACAGCAGGTCGTAGACGAGCGCCTTGTTCTGGAACGCGATGTCGGCGACCTCGGCGGGCAGCGTGAACACGACATGGAAGTAGCCGACCGGCAGCAGATCGGCCTCACGCTCGGCCAACCATGTCCGTGCCACCGCGCCCTGGCACTTCGGGCAGTGCCGGTTGCGGCAGGAGTTGTAGGCGATCCGCCATTGGCCGCAGTCCTCGCAAGCCTCGACGTGACCGCCAAGGGCTGCGGTGCGGCAATACTCGATCGCCGACATGACCTTGAGCTGGGCGAGGCTAAGGTGACCTGCATGGGCAGCCCGGTAAACGGGTCCGGCAGCACGGAAGATGTCGGCGACCTCGATCGAGGCGCGTACGGCTCAGATGTCGGGCGAGACCTCTCCCGGCTTGAACAGCCCGAGCTTGTCGAGCGGGCTCGTCACGGCAGACCGTCCGGGTCGCCACCTTCGCGTAAAGGGCGGTGTTGTTGAGCTTGGCATGCCCGAGCAGGACCTGGATGATGCGGATGTCGGTGCCGTCCTCCAGCAGGTGGGTGGCGAAGCTGTGGCGTAGCGTGTGCGGCCCGACCCGCTTGGCGATGTCGGCGGCCTGGGCTGCCTCGACGACGATGCGATAGAGCTGCCGCGTGCTGATCGGCTTCATCGCGTGCTGTCCGGGGAACAGCCAGCCGTCGCGGTGCATCACGCCCTGCTGACGTCCGACCTTCCACCACTCACGCAGCAACAAGAGCAGGTCCTCCGAGAGCATGGCGTTGCGATAGCGCCCGCCCTTGCCACGCTCGACGCGCAGCAGCATGCGCTCGCTGTCGACGTCGGCAACCTTCAGCATCGACACCTCGGCGACACGCAGGCCCGCGCCATAGGCGACTGACAATGCGGCCTGGTGCTTGAGACACGTGGTGGCGTTGAGCAGCCGGGCCACCTCGTCGCGGCTGAGCACCACGGGCAGGTTGCGCGGATGCGCCAGCCGGACAAGCCTGCGCGCCAGGTCCGGGCGGTCGAGCGTGTGGGTGAAGAAGAAGCGCAGTGCCGACACGATGCTGTTCATCGTTGGCACGGGAACGCCGTCCTCCTGCTGCTCGATCTGGAACCGGCGCAGGTCGTCGGCGGTAGCGGTGTCTGGTGAACGCCCGAGGAATGTCGCCAGGCGTCCGATGTCGCGGAGATAGTTGCGCTGCGTCTCGCGTGAGAAACGCCGCATGTTCATGTCGTCGATCAGCCGCTGGCGCAGCGGGCTGATGGGTGCATCGAGAACGGGATGGGGCATTGGTCAGGCTCCTTGTTGAAGAAGCCCGTCATGCTCTGCCCCCGCCGGACGACGCTCAACGCCAGCGCGACGACCGGTTCTTGATCACTACCTCAACCGCAGGCGCCCCTCCCGCGCAGCGGGTCGTCTAATCGCTCGACCGTCAAGGGGGTGAGTGCAAGGCCGTCGTCCTTTCTGTCGATTCTCGTTCGTCCGAAT